>JANTGN010000144.1 GCA_024762895.1 Thiotrichales bacterium | reverse complement strand
CCCGTACCGCCAAAGACCTCTTTGCCCACAATCACACCAAACAGGATGCCCAGGGCCACCATCCACAAGGGAATGGTAGGGGGCAGTGTGAGGGTGAACAGGATCGAGGTAACAAAAAAGCCCTCATTCACTTCATGTCCGCGTGTGAGGGCAAAAATGACCTCAGCGATCCCACCCACGATAAAGGTGGTCATATAGATTGGCAGGAAGTAGGTCAGGCCATGCAGGAAATTGGCCAGGATACTGTTAGGATCATAGCCCACAAAATCCAGCACCCAGCCCCTGAAGCCCTCCAGGCTTTCCTGGCCCAAGGCAGCCATGGCCTCATTGGCCTGCAGGCCGGTATTGAAACAGGCCATAAACATAACGGGAAAGGTAGCAAGCCAGACATACCCCATGACCCGTTTGAGGTCGAGTGCATCACGGGCATGTGGGGCATGAGGGGTCTTGTTGGGTGGACTGTAAAGCAGCGTGTCCACCATCTCAAACAGGGAATAATACTTCTCAAGTTTGCCGCCCCGGGTAAACAGCGGTTCAACACTATCCAGCAGTTTGCGAAGCGCCATCAGCCCTCCCTCTCAATTTGTTCCAGACAGGCGCGTAGCGCCGGTCCATATTCATATTTGCTATGACAGACGAAGGTGCACAATGACAGGTCTTCTTCATCCAGTTCCAGCGCCCCGAGTTGTTGCGCCGCGTCGGTATCTCGCACTAACAGGGCTCGAAGTAACTGTGTGGGCAGGATATCCAGGGGCATGACCTGTTCGTAGCTCCCCAGAGGCACCATCGCCCTGTGGCTGCCGTTTTGGGAGGTTGTCATGGCATATTCAGAGAACTTGCGCATAAAGACATTCAAGAAGGAGAACTGCCTCAACCAGGGATTAAGCCAGTGCAGGAACAAACGATCTCCGGCCTCGGGCAGTACCGTGACCTGTGTATTGAAACGTCCCAGATAAGCACTCCATCCAGCGGAACGGAATCCGCCCAGGAGAGAGCCGGATATCACCCTCGCCTGTCCGGGATTGAGTTCTTCCTGGACCAGACAATCGGTACAGACCCCCTGGCGAGTGCGTATCAGGCGTGGTTCCTTCACCATGGGGCCGGATAAAGAGACCACCCGATCCATCGGATAATCACCCGTGACGAAAAGCCGACCTATCGACATCACATCCTGGTAACCAATGTACCAGACGGTCTTGTTGGCATGTACGGGATCAAGGAAATGGATATGGGTGCCCACCAGACCGGCGGGATGGGGGCCGGCAAATTCGTGATACTCGACATTTTCGTAAGTCACTTCAGGGATATTGGCGCCTGGGGCCTTGGTGACGAATACCTTGCCACCACTCAGGTGTCTCAAAACCCGTATGCCGTTGATAAAGGATTCGGGTTCCACGCCTATAACCACGGCCGGGTCGGCGGCCAGGGGGCGTGTATCGATGGCGGTAATAAACAGTGAATGGGGTACCGAATCGATCCTGGGCACCTTACTGTAAGGACGCGTGCGCAGGGCCGTCCAGGCCCCGGATTCTACAAGTTGTTCCTTCACCTGCTCAACCGTCAGTCCATCCAGGGCATCCTCAGCGTAGGCGGTATATTCAACGGATGTCTCATCGTCATCGATATCGATCACGACCGATTGCAACACTCTGCGTGCCCCACGATTGATCGATCGCACCACGCCGGCGCCTGGAGAAGTATACTTTACGCCTGGATTCTTCTTATCTTCAAAGAGCACATCCCCGATTCGGACCTTATCCCCCTCGGTGACCCGCATGGTGGGCTTGAGGCCTTTGAAATCACGGCCTATGACGGCAACGGTCTTGACCTTGTTCTTTGGTTTGCAGACCTTCTGCTCGGGCGCACCCGATATAGGGATATTCAATCCCCTGGTAATCTTCATCTGTATCCCTTATCCCTGCGCAATCTTATAAATCATGTTATTTTTGTACTCACTGAATCAGAAAAACCAAGCAGTCAATTGAGGCTCACCCATCGCTGGAACCACCCCCAAGACCATACTGATCAGGCTAGATCATACAATAGATCGATCATTCTGTAGTACCCATTACACCAGCCGTTTCATATTGGTAGTATCTACAGCAAGAAATATGCCGCCATTTTATCGAATATTCACCCTACCCACTACGCCATGAAGACATTGCTTTCTCTGCTATTGCTCACCCTCACCCACTCATTACCGGGCTCGGGGGCATTAATGGCCGCCGAGTCTAGTGTGGCCGTCGCGGCGAATTTTATCGATGCCGCCAGGGCGCTTGCCCGCCAGTTTGAAAAGAGCACGGGACACCGTATAAAAATCAGCTATGGCTCAACCGGAAAGCTCTATGCCCAGATCGAGAACGGGGCACCCTTTGATGTGTTTCTGGCAGCTGACACCCAACGACCCGAAAAACTGCTGACATCAGGATTGGCTGTCGCTGGTAGCCAGTTCATCTACGCACGCGGAAAGCTGGTGCTCTGGAGTGCACAGGACCAGCTCTTTGAAAATGGCGAGACCTACCTTAAAAAAACCGCGTTTAAACGTATCGCCATTGCCAACCCCAGGACGGCGCCCTATGGGCTGGCAGCGCAGCAGGTTTTGAATCATCTGGGTATCTGGCACAACGTGCAGGCCAGGCTGGTGCGTGGTGATTCGATAGCCCAGACCTTTCAGTTCGTGGCTACTGGCAATGCCGAGAGTGGCTTCGTGGCCAATTCTCAGATCAAGGGCTGGCAAGGACCGCAGGGCACTGCATGGCAGGTTCCTGCTGAATACTACGAGCCCATCAACCAGACCGCTGTGCTACTACTGAGAGGCAAGAACAACCCGGCGGCCGAGGCATTTATAGACTACCTGAAGAGTGCTGAAGCGCGCGATGTGATCGAAGGCCTGGGCTACGGTATAAAATAACCTGCCTGCATCGTCACTATTAAGAAGCCCCAAAATGAGCACCCAACCAGGAATACAGTATGGCCTTTGACTGGCAACCCATCTGGCTGACCCTCAAGCTCGCCAGCCTGACGACTCTGATCCTGCTAATCGTTGGAACACCGATTGCCTGGTGGCTGGCAAGAACACAAGCCTGGTATAAACAGGCCGTTGCTGCTGTCGTTGCCCTGCCCCTGGTTCTACCACCGACCGTACTCGGCTTTTATCTACTTATCATGCTGGGCCCCAAAGGCCCCATTGGAACACTGACCGAATCACTGGGCCTGGGCACTTTACCTTTTACCTTCCCCGGCCTGGTGTTTGCCTCGGTCTTCTATTCCATGCCCTTTATGGTACAACCCCTGCAAAATAGTTTTGAATCGCTGGGTAACCGCCCCCTCGAAGTGGCCGCCACCCTGGGTGCCTCCCCCTGGGATCGTTTCTTTACCGTCGTCATCCCCCTGGCGCGTCCGGGCTTCTTGACCGCCATAGTGCTCTCATTTGCCCATACCATCGGAGAGTTTGGTGTCGTACTCATGATTGGTGGCAACATCCCGGGTGAAACCAAGGTCCTGTCGATAGCTATCTACGATTATGTCGAAACCCTCGAGTATGGCCAGGCCCACCTGCTCTCTGCCGGCATGATTGGCTTCGCCTTTATCGTCTTACTGACGCTGTATCTCATTAATGGTCGCCTGCATAGGAGTCATCAGTAATGGATGTCATCGAGGTTAGCCTGAAAGACCGACTTGGCGATTTTGACCTGGATGTCAGTTTCACGGTCCCTGCATGGGGCATAACCGCGCTTTTTGGGCGTTCAGGTTCAGGAAAAACCACGGTTTTACGTGCCATAGCCGGTTTGACACATACCGATAGGGGCAGAGTCAGAATCAATGGCGAGACCTGGCAGGATGACAGTCGTTTTCTGCCTGCCCATCGGCGCCCCCTGGGTTATGTCTTTCAGGAGGCCAGCCTGTTTCCCCATCTTTCCGTACTAAAAAACCTGCAATATGGATGGCGCAGAGTGCCTGCGACCCAACGCAAGATTAAGCTGGATAGCGTGATTGAACTACTGGGCATAGCCCCCCTGCTGAAAAGAACCACCCATAGCCTGTCCGGTGGAGAGAGACAACGCGTGGCCATTGCCAGGGCCCTAATCACCAGCCCGAAGCTCCTCCTAATGGATGAGCCACTCTCCGCCCTGGACCATGATGCCAAGCAAGCCATCCTGCCCTACCTTGAAACACTGCATGATGAATTGTCGATTCCTTCGATCTATGTCTCTCATGACCCCAATGAGGTCGCACGTCTTGCAGACCAGATGATACTTATCGATGCAGGTAAGGTCGTTGCCAGCGGCATGGCCGCCGATCTCCTGACACGTTTAGATCTGCCCCTCGCGGGCTACGACAATGCCTCCGCCCTGCTTGAGGGAACCGTCATCGAACATGACCCAGATCATCACCTGACATGGATCAGCATGCAGACGGAGCGTCTGGCCGTCAGCCGAGAAGACCTTCCTGTCGGTAGACCTGCACGAGTGGAGATCCTGGCCAGGGATGTGAGCCTTTCACTAAAAAAGCACTCGGATACGAGCATTATCAATATTCTATCTGTCAGGGTCATCGGAATGCAGGAGACAAATCCAGGCCAGATAATCGTGCAACTGAAACTGGAAGACGGACAAACCTTGCTGTCTCGCATAACGCTGCGTTCTGCGAGGTCACTAGACCTACACGAAGGCATGCAACTCTTTGCACAGGTTAAGGCGGTGGCCCTGGTTTAAAACACCTAATAATAATTTGATACAGAGATTTATGATCTGCAGCTTTCATTACTTCATACGGCTACACTTAGTCATTAATTCGGCCAAAATCAGCGACAGATGCAGAATACTAAAGATATTTCATCATTCAAATTATCAACCGGCGGACTGATTCATCACCTGTTAATCGTGTTACGCATCCAGGGCAGTACATCCTATTCAACCAGACGACGCATTATTATTTTATTAGCCCTGTCATGGCTGCCGTTATTTCTTTTAACGGCCCTCGAGGGCAACCTCCTCAATAGCCAACTTGATCAGCCTTTTATTTATGATCTTAAATCCTACATCCGATATCTGATTGTTGTACCCCTGTTGATTGTGGCAGATCGACTCATCGATCCCTTGATCGCATCCAATCTACAAAGTATTGGTTCGTCCGGCATACTAGGTGATCAAAATTCGGAAAAATACGACCAGGCAGTCGAGAAACTCACACATAGAAAGAATTCCAAGATTGCAGATATTGTCATCCTGCTGATCGTATACTTAACCATATGGTCTTTTTTTACCAATCTCGAAGACCTGGATATGAGCACGGACTTTACTAACTGGGCAACCATCCAGGGAGACGATGAGCCCAGGCTCACCAGGGCGGGCTGGTGGTTTCTGATCGTCAGTGCCCCACTTCTGCAGATCCTGCTCTTCCGTTGGTTCTGGCGATTTTACTTATGGGGGGAATTCCTGTTTAGGGTCTCGCGAATCAAATTAAAACTGCAGCCCACGCATCCCGACCTCGCCGGCGGATTGGGTATCCTAAAAAATGGTGAAGGCGGCTTTATACTGATCTTCCTCGCCTTCGGTATCATGTTTTCGGCGAGCCTGGCCGAGGAGATTCTATACACGGATTTCACCCTGACTGAATCCCGCCCCTACATCGGGGTGTTCATCATCAGCTCCATTGTATTCATGTCACTCCCACTATCCTTTTTTACCAAACAACTCATATTGGCCAAACGCAGGGGGCGAGTTGTTTATGGCGGTCTGGGTTACAAACTATCCAAGGCCTTCGACCAAAAATGGGGCGATTCGAAAGATCCAACGACTGGTTCCGAACTAATCAAAACTGCCGATGCATCCGCCGTCTGTGATTACGCAGATATCTATAATGTCGTTCGTAGCATGCGCTTTCTTTCCATTGGTCCTAAAGACCTGGTGTCTCAGGCCATCATACTGCTCATACCCTTCCTGCCGCTGGTACTAACCGAGATCTCTCTCGACGAGATGATCAGCCGTTTACTGGATACACTAATTTAACGACATGAGAAATGAAAAAGGCCAGTCATTAGAGACTGGCCTTTAAGTATATGGCGCACCCGGCACGATTACTCGCATGCTGTACTCGCCCTAACGGGCCACCATCGCTATGTGCTGGCGTTCTCGGCAACTGCTCCTTGCGTTGCCCTACCTCCTGCATCCATGCAGTCGTTCGCGACTACATCGGCTTGTCGAACGGTTCATTTTTATTGGTCGCACGTTCGAACCATGCAACTGGATACACTAAGCAACGAAAAAAGCCTCCACAAGGGAGGCTTTTTTTGTTGTATGGCGCGCCCGGCACGATTCGAACGTGCGACCGCCTGGTTCGTAGCCAGGTACTCTATCCAGCTGAGCTACGGGCGCTTTTTGAAATCACTCTGGAAACTCTTCAGAGCCCCTGAGTGAGCCGCGCATTATGCGTAAATTGACCTTGGTCGTCAAGACCACTCCTGAGCCCCTGGAATGAGGAAATGTGTAGTAATCCAAGGTTATTCTGACGGCAGCCCTGGGTTTTGATGGGTTTGTGTCGCGCTTTGGCTGAGCCAGAGCTGTGAATAGCGTGCCAGCTCGGCTGACCTCTGGGCCTTGTCTTTCTCGCCGATCCTGGCGGCCCGGTCATAGAACAGTCTGAAATCCTGCCCGCTGTCGGCCAGGAGCCCCTGAAAAGCGGGGATCAGATCATAGTAGGTGGCAACCAGCGAAAGATGGGCATTATTCAGATCCTGGGCCATCCAACCATCGTAACCGTCATACCCGCCCCAGGCCTCGCGGGCCTGCTCATAGTCGCGTCTGAG
>JANTGN010000143.1 GCA_024762895.1 Thiotrichales bacterium | reverse complement strand
AATGCCGTGCTTGAAGGTAAAGGAGTTCGCACGGCTTATATCACCAATCGAGGACTCAAGGATATCCTGACCATTGGACGTCAGGCACGTAAATCGCTGTACGATCTACAACCTGCCAAACCGCGCCCGCCTGTTCCTGAATCACTATGCCTGGAAACAGGTGGTCGCCTGGCGGCAGATGGAAGCGAGATCGAGCCGCTCACAGGCCAGGACCTGTGCCAGCTGAAGACTCGACTCACCGAACTCGCACCGGATGCGGTTGCCATCAACCTGTTATTTTCCTTTCTTGATGATCGACATGAAAAGGCCATCGAAGCCATAGTACCTCGAACTATGTTCTGCTCTCGCTCTTCCCAGGTACTGCCCGAGGTTCGTGAATATGAGCGAGGCATGGCCACCTGGCTCAACGCCTATGTAGGCCCCCTGATGGAAGGATATATCCTTCGATTACAGGAACAGCTGATGGGTGCGAGCTTGTCCGTCATGCAAAGCCACGCAGGCACGATCAGCGCCCAACAGGCCGGTCAGCATGCGGTCCGCCTCTTATTATCTGGTCCGGCAGGTGGTCTTCAGGGTGCCCATTTTGTGGCCTCGACAGGGAACATCGACAAATTGCTGACCTTTGATATGGGGGGTACCTCGACCGATGTTGCCCAGATCGATGGCAAGATACGCCTGACTTCTGAAGGTCAGATTGATCGTTACCCCGTTGCCGTCCCGATGGTGGATATGCACACCATTGGCGCTGGAGGTGGCTCCATCGCCTGGCTGGATAGCGGCGGTATGCTACAGGTGGGGCCCCAGTCCGCCGGCGCTCGACCCGGCCCGGCCTGTTATGGGCTGGGCGGTACAGAGCCGACGGTTACCGATGCCAATCTGATTCTGGGCAGGCTGCCACAACAGACCGCCCTCGGAGGCGGTATGGCGGTTGACCTGGAAAAAGCAAGCCAGGTCTTTAGTTCCCTGGCCGTAGCCATGAACTGCACGGTTGAAGAGGCTGCCAGGGGTGTGATTCGCATTGCCAATGATCACATGGCGCAGGCCCTGCGGGTGATCTCCGTACAACGGGGCCTTGATCCAAGTGAGTACAGCCTGACCTGCTTCGGCGGAGCTGGGGGCTTACATGTCTGCGAACTGGCGGAACTCATGGGCATGGACAGGGCACTGGTTCCCATCCATGCGGGTGTGCTATCGGCCCTGGGCATGCTGGTGTCTCCACCCTCCAGACAGGTCTCACATGCCTATCATCGCCGCTTATGTGATTGCAGTCAGACCGACATTGAAGCCGAGCTGGAAAAACTCTCAGCCCAGGGTGAGTCTGAACTTCGTCATGATGGTGTGACTGATTGCAGCATTCAGTATGACCTGGACCTACGCTATGAAGGACAGTCCAGCAGCCTGCAAATTACCTGGCAGGGCCTGAATGATACTGAGGAGGCCTTTCATCGCCAACATGAATCCCTCTACGGTCATCGTCTCGAGATCCCGGTCGAAGTAGTCAATCTACGTGTTGGACTGGAAGGAAAACAAGCTCCTCCCAAACTACCGCGCATCAAGACAACTCACAACGCCTCAGCAACAACTCGCGTAGAACTGACGGGGGTGGAACAGGCCGTGCCCGTTTACGAACGTTCGCAACTCAGACCAGGACAGGTGCTGATGGGACCTGCACTGATTACCGAGAAGGTCTCCACCACCATGATCATCGCGGGCTGGTCGGGCGAGGTTGATGCCTATGGCAATCTGATGCTCAGACGGATTAAACCCTAACTACTTCAACGCCTTCGTGGTCGTATATGCCCAGTCCACCGCCTCCAGGTATCGTGCGGCCGTCCACTCTTGTGACCTGGCCTGAAAACCTCGTCCCCCACCCAGTTGTTCAAAGCTGACGGCACACTTCAGGGCTTCTCCCATCAAGCCAGCATTCTCTAATAAGGCCGCCTTCACCTCTTCGCTCAGGGGCAGATCCCTGATGATTTCATCAATAGGGACCCGTAATAACTGATCCAGTACCGAGAATAACCCGGTGGTGAAAAAGCTGTCCTTTTCCGATTTCATACTGGAGGGTGTCAGGAGTTCACACATACGCGCACGAACCAGGGAGATCCCCATTAAGCCCCGATCATTATCATCCAGAGCGGTGAGCGCCAGCATGGAAACCCAGCTACGTATGGCGTCACTACCGATATACACCAGGGCATGACGCACGGAATCGATCTTGGTATCGAGATTGTAATAAGCCGAATTCATCATTCGTAACAACTTGTATCCCAGGGTCACATCCTGGTTGATGAGTTGCTCCAGCTCCCTGATGCTGGTGTCGGGTTTATGGACCATCCTGAGTAACTGCAGGACCGTGATCTGATTAGCCCTGAGACGACGACCACGAATAATGCGTGGCCTGGAAAAATAATAGCCCTGGAAAAAATCAAAGCCCAGGTCACGACAACGGCGATAACTGGGTTCATCTTCGATCTTCTCGGCCAGGAGCTTGACCCGGTAGCGGCTCAGCTCCCGAACCTGCTGCTCCAGTTGCTGTTCTGTCAGCGCCAGTACATCCAGTTTTACGATATGGACCTTCTTCAGGAGCTCATGATGGGCCTGATCATATTCGTAATCATCCAGGGCCAGCCGATACCCGGCATCACCTAATTGCTCAACCGCATCGACGATGTCATCGCCGAGCTCGATATCCTCCAGGATCTCAAACACAACTTGTTTAGGCGGCAATGGGGGAGGATTTAGAAGATAATGCCGAGTCAGATTGATAAACACCGGATATCGGCCAGCGAGTTGTTTCAGGCCTATATCCATAAAGGCCCCTTCGATCACATCAGCAGTAGCTACATCGCCATCGACAATCTGAGCAGAACCTGCCTCATCACTGTGTCGAAACAGCAGCTCATAGCCAATCACCGCCTGATCACGGTTAAACACAGGCTGCCGCCCTAAAAAGATGTCCGTCATCTATTTGGTTTTACTGCCTGTTCAGACAGATGCTCCCCAGTCCTTGACCATGATTATTGTTTTAACTCAGATATTTATATCACATTCATATCTCGGCCAGTTAAATCAAAAGCCCTATTAAAATAACTACCACAGTAATTACAGGTTTCAATCATTGCCCGGCAGGTTTATATTAGCGCCTCGATCGACACCTCTGTAGGAGAGAGTCTTACAGACCGCCGAAGGCGCAACCTCCACTCGGAAACGCTCAGGCCAATGGACTGCAGGGGTATGATCGGCTCTGGAGAGTGATTCATTCGAATCCACCGAAGGGGATGTCATCACTGGCGAATCTCTCAGGTATCAGGACAGAGGAGTGGTACGCGCCCAAGCAACCCGGAGTAGCCCATGAGCCAACGTACCGCCCTGCACGAACAACATCTCCAAGCCGGAGCCAAGATGGTGGATTTTGCCGGCTGGGACATGCCTATCCATTATGGCTCCCAGATCGAGGAGCACCACCAGGTCCGACAGGATGCTGGCATGTTCGACGTCTCACACATGGTCATACTCGACCTGCAAGGCCCTCAGACCAGGGATTTTCTGCGCAAACTACTGGCCAACGATGTGGCCCGCCTGAAAGAAAGCGGCAAGGCACTCTATAGCTGCATGCTGAATCACCAGGGTGGCATCATCGATGACCTGATTGTCTATTACCTCAACGACACCCACTACCGCATCGTGGTCAATGCCGGCACCCGTGACAAGGATATCGCCTGGATGCAGGAGCAGATAAAGGGCTTTGATACAGAACTGAACGAGCGGACCGATCTTTCCATGATTGCGGTTCAGGGACCAAAGGCACGCGAAAAGATGGCTGGCCTTCTATCAGATTCCGAGGCCAGTGAGGCACTGGAACTCGGCGTCTTTTTTGGCAAACAGATTGGAACCCTGTTTATCGCCCGCACGGGCTACACCGGAGAAGATGGTTTCGAGATCATGGTGAGCAATGAAGAGGCCCCCGGACTCTGGCAAAAACTGATCGATGCCGGTGTGGCCCCTACGGGCCTGGGTGCACGTGACACACTGCGTCTTGAAGCGGGAATGAATCTCTATGGCAGCGATATGGATGAAACCATTTCCCCGTTGGAGGCCGGACTCAACTGGACCATCGCCTGGGAACCCGAGGACAGGGATTTTATCGGTCGTAACGCCCTGGACGTGCAGCGTGGCCGTGATGATCTGCGCCGCTTTGTAGGCCTGGTACTGGAAGGTCGTGGTGTACTACGCGGACATCAGAAGGTCATATTACCCGATGGTAGCGAGGGTGAAATCACCAGTGGCAGCTTCTCACCCACCTTAAACCAGGCCATTGCGATGGCACGTGTACCTGCCTCTATCGGTGATCGAGTAGAGGTGGAAATCAGGGGCAAACATCTACCTGCAAGGCGGGTTAAAATGCCCTTTGTCCGCAACGGCAAATCACTTATCGATAAATAACAGGGGGAATAGCGATGAGCAACATACCGTCAGATCTTAGATATACCGACAGCCATGAATGGATCCGTGACAATGGTGATGGCACGGTGACCATTGGCATTACCGACCACGCCCAGGAACAGCTTGGCGACCTGGTATTTGTTGAGACACCCGAGATCGGTAATACCGTTGAATCGGGTGATGCCTGTGCCGTCGTTGAATCGGTCAAGGCCGCCTCGGATATCTATGCCCCGGTCAGCGGAGAGATCATCGAGACCAATGCCGAGCTGACCGACTCACCCGAGCTGGTTAATTCAGATGCGTTCGGCGAAGGCTGGATCTTTCAGATTCGTATGGAAGATGAAGATAACCTGACCCAGCTTCTGGATGCCGAGGCCTATGAGGCCGTCGTAGCCGAAGAATAAGACATCTGCGAAACCGTTATGCCCTTTATACCTCACACAGAAAACGATATCCGCGACATGCTGCAGGCCATCGGCGCCAACGACATCGATGAGCTGTTTGACGAGATCCCTCAGGATCTACGCTGTGGTGAACTGCAAACCATCCCTTCATCCATGAGTGAGATGGCAGTTGATCGCCTGATGCGTGATCGCGCAGCCCGGGATGGCAGACCACTTAATTTCATCGGTGCCGGTGCCTACGAGCACTATATCCCTTCTGCCGTCTGGCAGGTCGCGACCAGAGGCGAGTATTACACGGCCTACACCCCTTATCAGGCCGAGGCCTCACAGGGCACGCTACAGCTGATCTATGAGTATCAGTCCATGATGACCGGCCTGACAGGTATGGAGGTCTCAAACGCCTCGCTTTACGATGGCGCCTCGGCACTGGCAGAGGCCGTGCTGATGGCCGTCAGGGCCAACCGCAAGTCCAAGTCTCGCAAGATCCTGATGCCCACGACAGTCCACCCGGCCTACCGCGCAACGACCCATGCCATCGTGCATACCCAGGATATCGTGCTCGAAGAGATCCCGTTTGATCCCACTAGTGGTCGTA
This sequence comes from Thiotrichales bacterium, assembly GCA_024762895.1. Taxonomy (GTDB): domain Bacteria; phylum Pseudomonadota; class Gammaproteobacteria; order J044; family J044; genus JANTGN01. The sequence goes on along the minus strand of JANTGN010000143.1, from coordinate 1,410 downwards.
TCGACCCCGCCAGCCTGGATCAATGGGAGGGAGAGGACATCACCGCCCTGGTCATTCCTCAGCCCAATTTCTTTGGTGTACTGGAAGAGGTCGACGCCCTGACTGCCTGGGCCGAGGCGCGGGGTATTATTGTCATTGCCGTCGTGAATCCCTTGAGCCTGGCGCTACTCAAGCCACCGGGCGAATGGGGTGAGACCGGTGCTGATATCGTCTGTGGCGAAGGCCAGCCACTGGGAGCGCCACTGTCCTCGGGTGGCCCCTATTACGGCCTGATGTGCAGCAAGATGAAATATGCCCGCCAGATGCCAGGACGCATCGTGGGACGCACCGTCGATGCCGATGGCAAACCCGGCTTTGTCCTGACCCTGCAGGCCCGTGAGCAGCATATCCGCCGCTCCAAGGCAACTTCCAACATCTGTACCAATCAGGGCCTGGTCGTCACGGCATCGACCATCCACATGGCCTTACTGGGTCCCGAAGGCCTGAGACGCGTGGCTTCACATAGCTGGCGTAATACCCATGAATTGCTGAAGAAACTGAATGCTACAGGCATTGAAACGGCCTTTGCCAGTGACAGTTTTCATGAGGTCGTGATTCGTGTCGGCCAACCGGCCGAGGACGTGCTTTCCAGGATGGCTGAGTCGGGCGTGCTGGGCGGTTATGCCCTGAGCCGGGAATACCCCGATATGGAGGATGCCATCCTCCTCTGTGCCACCGAAACCAAGACTCCAGAAGACCTTGAGCAATATGTTGCCGTGCTCAGGGACTGCCTTTAAGGAACAACCCGACCATGTTGATCTTTGAACAATCCAAGCAGGACCGTATGGCCAGCAGCCTGATGCCCCTGGAACCCTGTGAGACGGAACTGCCCGAACAGTTTCGCCGCCAGTCTGATCTTCCCCTGCCCGAGGTATCGGAACTGCAGGCGGTCCGTCATTACACGCGCCTGTCGCAGAAAAACTTTTCCATCGAAACCCAGTTTTACCCGCTGGGCTCCTGCACCATGAAGTACAACCCCAAGGCCTGTAACAGCCTGGCCATGCTTCCCGAATTTCTGGGCCGCCACCCCTATGCCCCTAATATGTACAGTCAGGGCCTGATGTCGATCTTCTATGACCTTCAGGAAATGCTCATGGAAGTCACGGGTATGAAAGGTGTCTCCCTGACACCCATGGCGGGCGCACAGGGTGAATTTGCCGGTATCGCCATGATCCATGCCTATCACAAGGCCAATAACGACTCGACACGTAATGAGATCCTGGTACCCGATGCCGCCCACGGCACCAACCCGGCCACGGCAACCATGTGTGGTTACAAGGTCCGTGAGATCCCAACGGATAAGGAAGGGGACGTCGACCTGGAGGCCCTGCGTGCGTCCGTCGGCCCCCAGACCGCGGGCCTGATGCTGAC
>JANTGN010000142.1 GCA_024762895.1 Thiotrichales bacterium | reverse complement strand
TCACCCTCACACTGCCCCCTACCATTCCCTTGTGGATGGTGGCCCTGGGCATCCTGTTTGGTGTGATTGTGGGCAAAGAGGTCTTTGGCGGTACGGGTAAAAACTTCCTGAACCCTGCGCTTACAGGAAGGGCCTTTCTGTTCTTTGCCTATCCGGCCTTTATGTCGGGCGATACCGTCTGGACGGCCGTTGATGGCTATTCCGGTGCCACGGCCCTGGGCGTGGCCGCCAGCGGAGGTATCGAGGCGGTCCTGCAGACCAACATCACCTGGTTTGATGCCTTCCTGGGCACCATCCCCGGATCCATCGGCGAGACCTCGACACTGGCCTGCCTTATAGGTGGACTGATGCTGGTCATCACCCGAATCGCCAACTGGCGGATTATCGTCGGAGTCATGATCGGTATGGTGGCTACTTCCCTGATGTTCAATGGCATAGGAAGTGAGACCAATCCCATGTTCGCCATGCCCTGGTACTGGCACCTGGTGTTGGGTGGTTTTGCCTTTGGCATGATCTTCATGGCCACTGACCCGGTGACGGCAGCGATGACCAACGAGGGGCGGTGGTATTTTGGCATCCTGATCGGCGTCATGGTGATCCTGATACGTGTCGTGAATCCGGCCTTCCCCGAGGGCATGATGCTGGCCATTCTGTTCGCGAATATCTTCGCGCCGCTCATCGATTACTTTGTGATGCAGAAGAATATTCGCCGTCGTCTGAGACGTCAGGAGTCTGAGTCATGAACCTGATCAAGAAATACCTGGGGTTGCCCAATGACAGCCGGGCCAAGACCCTGGTGGTGGCAATCACTTTATGTCTGGTCTGTTCGGTATTGGTTTCGACCGCGGCCGTGGTATTAAAGCCACGCCAGGATGCCAATAAGGCACTGGATAGGAAACGCAATATACTCACCATCGCCGGGATGATGCAGCCAGGTGCCTCAATAGAAGAGTCCTTCTCAAAGATCGAATCTCGCGTAGTGGATATGGAAACGGGTCAGTTCGTGGATGATGTAGATCCGGAGAAGTATGATCAGCGTAAGGCAGCCAAGGATCCGGCCATGAGCGTAGCGCTTTCTAAAGACCAGGATATCGCCTCCATACGTCGTCAGGCGCGCTATGCCACCGTCTATCTGGTGCGTAAGAATGGAAAGCTTGCAACAATCATACTGCCCGTGCATGGCTATGGCCTGTGGTCGACGATGTATGGCTTTGTTGCTCTGGAAGGCGATGGCAAGACTGTCAAGGGACTGGGTTTTTATGAACATGCAGAGACACCGGGTCTGGGAGGAGAGGTCGACAACCCAGCCTGGAAGGCCAAGTGGATTGGCAAAGAGATCTACGATCCTCAGGGCAAGGTAGCCATTGAACTACTGAAGGGTGGAGTAGGGCCGACAACACCCGACCCACAGTACAAAGTTGATGCGCTGGCGGGTGCCACCCTGACCAGTCGTGGTGTCGAGAACCTGGTGCACTACTGGTTGGGCAGCAATGGTTTTCAGCCATTTTTAAAAAACGTGTTAAGTGAGGGTTAAGCCATGAACGCGAATATCAAATCTGTCGTTTATGACCCGTTGATCGATAACAATCCGATAACCTGGCAGATCCTGGGTATCTGTTCAGCCCTCGCGGTCACGACCTCGATGAATACCGCCTTATTGATGTCAGTTGCACTGACCACGGTGGTGGCACTGTCGAATGCCTCCATTAGTATGGTGAGGAATCATGTGCCGGGCAGTATTCGCATCATTGTGCAGATGATCATCATTGCCTCGCTGGTTATCATCGTCGACCAGTTTCTCAAGGCCTATGCCTATGAAACCGCCAAGAAACTGTCCGTCTTTGTTGGTCTGATTATCACTAACTGTATCGTCATGGGCCGTGCAGAGGCCTATGCGATGTCGCATGACCCAAAGATGAGTTTCTTTGATGGTCTCGGAAATGGTCTGGGTTATAGCCTGGTACTGATGACGGTGGCCTTCTTCCGAGAGCTTTTGGGTGCAGGAAGCCTGTTTGGTATACAGATTCTGCCCCTCACCAGTGATGGTGGCTGGTATCAGTCTAACGGTATGATGCTGTTACCACCGAGTGCATTTTTCATAATCGGATTTATGATCTGGGCAATTCGAACCTGGAAGCCAAAACAGGTTGAGGAACCAGATTTTAAAATCCATGAAGAGCAGACCCCGGATCTGATATAGCCATGGAAGCGATACTTAGCCTATTAGTTAAATCCATATTCGTTGAGAATCTGGCCCTGGCCTTTTTCCTGGGCATGTGCACCTTTATTGCCGTTTCGAAAAAGATCGAGACGGCCCTGGGCCTGGGGATTGCAGTCATTGTGGTGCAGGCCATAACCGTACCAACCAACAACCTGATCCTTAACTATCTGCTTAAAGAGGATGCCCTGAGCTGGTTAGGTGTCACAGGCGTCGATCTGACCTTCCTGGGCCTGATCAGTTACATCGGTGTCATCGCGGCACTGGTACAGATCCTTGAAATGTTTCTCGATCGCTATATGCCTTCGCTGTATAACGCTTTGGGTGTTTTTCTGCCGTTGATTACAGTGAACTGCGCCATACTGGGTGGTTCTCTGTTTATGGTGGAACGTGATTATAGTTTTGTAGAAAGTACGGTCTACGGCATCGGTAGTGGTGTGGGATGGGCACTGGCGATTACGGCCCTGGCAGGGATAAGAGAAAAGCTTAAATACAGTGATGTCCCCGATGGTCTGCAGGGGCTGGGCATCACCTTTATCACCGTAGGTCTGATGTCCCTGGGCTTCATGGCCTTTTCAGGTATCCAGCTTTAAATGGGAATGCAAATGTATCATCAATCTGAAACTATACGGGAGCGTGTCTGATGATTGAGATTGCATTAGGCGTCGGCCTGTTTACGACTATTGTGATCAGCCTGGTGGGAATTATTCTGTTCGCCCGTTCAAAACTGGTAGCTACCGGCAATGTAACTATCCTGATTAACGATGAAAAGGAAATACAAACCCCCGTAGGATCGAAACTGCTTGGGGCACTGGCGGATGCCAGTCTTTTTGTCTCATCGGCCTGTGGTGGTGGAGGAACCTGCGGACAGTGCAAGGTTAAGATATTCGAAGGCGGTGGATCGATCCTGCCCACGGAAGAAACCCATATCAACAAGCGTGAAGCCAGGGCAGGTGAGCGATTATCCTGCCAGGTCGCTGTCAAGCAGGACATGAAGATCGAGGTGCCCGAAGAGGTCTTCGGCGTCAAACAATGGGAATGCACGGTTCGTTCGAACAATAATGTCGCGACCTTTATCAAGGAACTCGTTCTGGAAATTCCCGAGGGTGAGGAAGTTCCCTTCAAGGCCGGAGGGTATATACAGATCGAATGTCCGCCTCACCAAGTCAGTTATAAGAATTTTGAGATTGCAGAGGAATACCATCCCGACTGGGACAAGTATGATGTCTGGCGCTATGAATCCAGGGTGGAAGAGCCCACGGTACGTGCCTATTCGATGGCGAATTATCCTGATGAAAAAGACATCATCATGCTGAATGTGCGTATAGCCACTCCACCACCGAGGGATGAAACCATTCCTCCCGGCATCATGTCATCGTATATCTGGAGCCTGAAGCCAGGTGACAAGGTCAAGATCTCCGGGCCCTTTGGGGAATTCTTTGCCAAAGATACAGATGCCGAAATGGTCTTTATCGGTGGCGGTGCCGGCATGGCCCCTATGCGCTCGCATATCTTTGATCAACTTAAGCGGCTGAACAGTAAACGTAAGATTTCCTTCTGGTACGGAGCTCGCTCCTTACGTGAGTCGTTTTATAATGAGGAGTTTGATCGGCTGCAGGCAGAAAATGAGAATTTTGAATGGCATCTTGCCCTGTCAGACCCGTTGGAAGAAGATAACTGGGAAGGCTACACTGGGTTTATTCATGAGGTCCTTCTGGATAACTATCTCAAGCAGCATCCTGCCCCCGAGGATTGTGAATACTACATGTGTGGGCCACCAATGATGAACTCGGCCGTTATCAATATGCTCAAGGAACTGGGTGTCGAAGACGAGAATATCCTGCTGGATGACTTTGGTGGTTAATCGCGGCATCGCTGCGAACTGTCCTGGCAAACAACGACCTACCCCGGCCCTCTGGTTTTTATCCGCGTTCCTTTTTTTGCTGGTCGGCTGTTCCGAGCCTGGAGCTGTCAGGTTGCAGGGCTCGACCATGGGTACCTCCTATAGTGTGGTGATAACCCGCCTGCCCGAGAATAGCAGTGAGCAGGCGATTCGGGAGGGTATCGAATCCCTGCTTGAAGAGGTCAACCAGCAGATGTCCACTTATCGGCCGGACTCAGAACTCTCCCAGATCAATCAGTCTGAGGCCAGGGTCTGGCTGGATGTTTCCCCCGAACTGTTCGATATTATTCGACAGGCCATTTTAATCAGCCAACAGACCAATGCCGCCTTTGATATTACGGTGGGTCCCCTGGTGAACCTTTGGGGTTTTGGACCAGCGGAAGGGCTGCCCACAGGCAGGCCGACAGATGAAGCCGTTGAATCGGCGAGGGCCCTGGTTGGGTATCAGCATATCGAGCTGGACTTAATAAATCGACGCCTGCGTAAGCCATTCAGGGGCCTCTATATTGATCTGTCTGCGATTGCCAAGGGCCATGGTGTGGATGTCATCGCAAATTATCTGGATACTCTGGGTATCAGGGACTATCTTGTAGAAATAGGCGGTGAACTGAGGGGTAAGGGGATCAGTCCACGCGGAGACTCCTGGCGGGTTGCCGTGGAAAGGCCTGAGTCTGGGCAACGTCAGGTGTATAAGGTACTGAATGTGTCCAATATAGCCATAGCGACATCGGGAGATTACCGGAATTATTACGAGTATGATGGTACCCGGTATTCCCATACCATCGATCCCCGTACAGGGATGCCCGTGGTGCATGCACTGGCCTCGGTGACGGTACTCTCCCGGGAGGCGGCCATTGCAGATGCCTGGGCAACGGCCCTGATGGTACTGGGTGAACGGGCAGGATATGAGCTAGCGGAGGAGAAGGGGTTGGCCGCCTACTTTTTGTATAAAAAGGGGGATGAGTTTTTACCACTGGAGACCACGGCTTTTAAACGTTTAACGCATGATTGGGAATGATGCAGTAGGGTGGTTTGATTCTATGATGGTTTATATTGTGACATTTATTATCATTGCGCTGGCGATCACTGGCATGGCTATTGGTGTGATTTTGAGTGACCGACGCATCAAGGGTAGCTGTGGCGGTCTGAATACGATTCAGGGCCTGGAGGGAAGCTGCGGCTGTGAAAAGCCCTGTGAGAAGAGGCGTCAGCGTGAAGAAGTAGCTCTGAACAAGCGGATCAACTCATAGTGTTAGGACAGGGGAAATATAAACGGTCAGGCATTTCTGAGCCGGTAATTAATTATTAATGGGGAGGTTGACATCGTGTTGCAAGATATTCCTGTAAAGCGATATATGTCCAGTTATGTACTTTCATTCAAGCCTGAGCAGGAGGTGCTCGAGGCCGCCAAGCTGCTGGCAGACCGTGGTATTAACAGCGCCCCCGTTATTGACGATATTGGGAATCTTGTAGGCGTTCTGTCAGACACCGACTGTATGTCAGCTGCGATTAAGGTGGGTTTCGATCCCGACTGGAAGGGGCTGGTCAGGGAGTTTATGTCGGATAGCGTGGTGACCGTTGAGGCCAACGAGAGCATCCTGAAAATTGCGGAGCGTTTTCTCAAGGACCGTTATCGCCGCTACCCCGTGATGGAAGATAATCGTCTGATCGGTCAGATTACTCGACTGGATGTGCTCAAGGCGCTGGAACAGATGCAAAAGGCCTGAGCTCATACTTGGATATATTATCAACAAGGCCCGCAGATGCGGGCCTTGTTGATAACTGGGTGATGGTTAATGTCTCACCTCAGCCTCACTCGATAGCTCTTTAAGCTCTTCTTCAACACCGGCTGCATGGGTGAGCTCGGCCACATTGTCCTTGGCAAAGAAGCCATCAAAGTCACCAAAGCGCTGGACATATTCAATAATCAATGAGGAATGCTCAGAGGCGCTGGAAAAGATCTGTTTGAGCCCTTCTTCCTTGGAACCAATGACATCCAGTAAGAAGTCCTTGCCCTGCGAGGCGATCTGACTGACCACCATATCAATATTTTCCATGTCGTTACGCTCACCATCACGAACGGCCATGGCAATATGATGCAGGCGTGGTCCGTAGTTGCGTACAAAGGTCTCGGTGGGTGAGGGCAGGTTTACCAGGTGGTTGACGAAATAAGGTGTGTTATTCGCGGTAAACACCTTGGCAGGACTTTTCAGTTCACTGGGGTAATGGACATTCTTGGTGACATTGGTCGAAGAATTCTGGTCCTTGATGTCGTATGAGCCCCAGTAGTAATAACTGGAAAGGGATAGCCATTCCAGCAGAGCTACTTCACGATTCTGGCTATAGATTCGCGTGGCCAGATGGTCGATGGGAAGAATGAGGTCATCGATTTGTAGCTTCTTCTGTAATTCTTTGGCGGCGCAGTAGGCCTCCTGTACCTCGGAGTTTATACTGCTTACACCCAGGGAATACACGCGCAGCTGTTCTTCGGGCCGCTCGATGTAACCGATCACATTATGCGTATAGGGCGATGGTTTACTGATGGCCAGGTTGCCGGGCATCTCCAGTTTGCGGACCTGATCCTGCGAGAAGAAACGGAAATCGCGCTCCTGCTGTAACTGGGTCACACCATGCAGGTCGCTGACTCTGAGAATCTCGCCCATGTATCGGCTATTGGGCTTATGTGAACCTATGGGATAGATCTCATTCAGGCTTCTAAAGATACCCCGTATATTCGGGTCCTTGACCTCGCGTACCAGAAAATCGGGATGGTTCATGTCGACACGCAGGACATGGGTCCAGTGGTTTTCACTCTCCAGGGTGACCAGGTAGTTGTAGGGCGACATCAACG
>JANTGN010000141.1 GCA_024762895.1 Thiotrichales bacterium | reverse complement strand
TTCCAGCCATATGCTGCAAGGAAAATTGCTATATAAAAGAAAGAATAACCAAATAGTTTTTTCCTTGTGTAAGGTGGTTTTCCGAATAATGATACCTTTAATGCATCCATGCTTTATTAGATTCTGGAGTTTGATTATTTATTCAAAATTTTATTTGATGGCTAAATATAAAAAAACTTGAATAGACAGGTTATTCCAAAAATTAAGTTCCTAAAAATCCCGGGCAAAGACCAGGGCGAATTTGTTTCTGGCACCCCATTCGCCGTGAAAACCGATTGTGCCACCTCCGACCATAATATCTATTCCCGCCAGAGCACTCAGGGCATCCGAGGCATTGATGTCGTTAGACTGATTTAAGGGTGCGCCCTTGAATTTTTCGCTGCCAGAGACGTACTGATAATTGCCACCAATCGTCAGGATGGCCGGACGTAAGGTGATGATGCCTTTGGCATAGGCAAGACCTTCTACCCAGCTGGTTTCTACTTCCTGCGCTTCCTGATCACCTTTGACCAGGTTGTAGGCGATGCTACCGCCGGTATCGATCATGAAGCGATCCCCTTTATAGGGCAGGCCCTGAATCAGTAGGCCGATGTGGCCACCGGACTGATCGATCTCACCTTGGGGGTTATCTTGCTGGCTAAGGCCACTAAAGCCGAGAAAGAGGCCACCCTTGACGTGATTATTGAATTTCTGAGCAAAACCGAATCCAATCCGGTCAATTTCGGTATCGACCTTTTCCTGTTCACCTATGTCCCAGTCGCTCTTTGTCCTGTCGAAGTACACCCAGAAGCTGAGCGGCTTTTCGGGTTTGTTTCTTGTCGAGTTGTCCAGGGGCTGCGCATGAGCCGTGGTGATGAGGAAAAGGCAGGTGACAGTTAAGGCGGCCAGATAACGCAACATGATCTTCCCTTGGGTGTTTATTGTTCGACAGACTTCATTCTAGCAACATAAATTACAAACGCCTATTGCCACAAAATGTAGTGTTTGCGCTGTTGAAATACCCCAACTCAGGTATAATGCTCGGCTTTCTGAGTATTTGAGTGCCGGGAGTTAAGCATGTTTTCCATACACATGGGTATTGCGGGTTATGATGACGAATTATGGCAGGCCATCGAGAGCGAGGCCCGCCGTCAGGAAGAGCATATCGAACTGATTGCCTCCGAAAACTATGCCAGCCCCCGTGTGATGGAGGCCCAGGGTTCCGTGCTGACGAACAAGTACGCCGAAGGTTATCCCCATAAGCGTTATTACGGCGGTTGTGAGAATGTCGATATCGCCGAGCAGCTCGCCATCGACCGCATTAAGGAGCTCTTTGGTGCCGACTATGCCAATGTGCAGCCACATTCCGGATCGCAGGCGAATGCCGCCGTTTATATGGCCCTGCTCGAGCCGGGCGACACCGTATTGGGTATGAGCCTCGCCGATGGAGGTCACCTGACCCACGGTTCCAAGGTCAATTTCTCGGGCAAGATCTATCACGCCGTTCAGTATGGCCTCAATCCAGAAACTGGAGAAATTGATTACGACCAGGTCGAGGCACTGGCGGATGAGCATAAGCCAAAGATGATCGTGGCCGGATTTTCTGCCTACTCCCGTGTGGTTGACTGGCAGCGATTCAGGGATATTGCCGACAAGGTTGGTGCCTACCTGATGGTCGATATGGCCCACGTTGCGGGTCTTGTGGCGGCCGGCGAGTATCCCAATCCGGTACAGATTGCCGATGTTACTACCTCTACCACCCATAAGACCCTGCGCGGTCCTCGCGGCGGTATTATCCTGGCCAGGTCAAATCCCGACCTGGAAAAGAAATTCAATTCCTCGATCTTTCCCGGTATTCAGGGCGGTCCATTGATGCATGTGATCGCTGCCAAGGCGGTGGCCTTCAAGGAGGCCATGGAGCCGGAATACAGGGCCTATCAGAAACAGGTAGTCGTTAATGCCCGTGCGATGGCAGATACCCTGATTGGCCGAGGCTACAAGATTGTTTCCGGTGGAACCGATAACCATCTGTTCCTGGTGGACCTGATTGACAAGGGACTGACCGGGAAAGAGGCCGATGCCGCGCTGGGCAACGCCAACATCACGGTCAATAAAAATGCCGTGCCAAACGATCCCCAGTCACCGTTTGTGACCAGCGGTATACGCATTGGAACACCGGCGATTACCACCCGTGGGTTCACCGAGGCCGACTCACGTGAACTGGCTGGCTGGATTGCCGATATCCTGGATGAGGTCAATAACCAGGACACTATCGATCGAGTCAAGCAGCAGGTGCTGGATATCTGTGCCCGCCTGCCGGTTTACGGGCTAGAGGCGGAATAAGGTTTAGCCATGCGTTGCCCATTCTGCGGAGCACAGGATACCAAGGTCATCGATTCACGCCTGGCCAACGAGGGTGGCCAGGTGCGTCGTCGACGCGAATGCCTGTCCTGCAGCGAACGATTTACGACCTATGAGACTGCTGAGCTTAACCTGCCACGGGTAGTCAAAAGCGATGGCAAGCGAGAACCCTTTGATATTGAAAAGCTGCGCAGGGGTATGTTGCATGCCCTGGAAAAACGCCCCGTAGAAACCGATCGCGTGGAAGATGCCATTAACCGCATTCGTCATAAGTTGCTGGCTCAGGGCGAGCGGGAGATAGAATCCCGTCGCCTGGGTGACTGGGTCATGGACGAGCTCCATGCACTGGATCACGTGGCGTACATTCGATTCGCCTCGGTGTATCTCAGTTTTGAAGATGTGGACGCCTTTCGTGAACTCATTGAGCGACTGGAAAAGGATCTCACCCCTGAGATGCGCAAGAGCCAGATGCCACTGATTACCGAATAATCTTCATGCCATCATTCTCAGCCGATGACCATCGTTTCATGGCACGCGCCCTGGAGCTGGCTCGACGGGGCCTTTATTCCACGCACCCCAATCCCCGGGTCGGTTGCGTCATCGTTGCCGATGGTGAGTGTATAGGCGAGGGCTATCATATCCGCGCAGGCGGCCCTCATGCCGAAATCCATGCGCTCAACGCCGCCGGTGAACGCGCAAAAGGGGCCACGGCCTATGTGACCCTGGAACCCTGCAGTCACCATGGCAAGACACCCCCCTGCGCCGATGCCCTAGTGGCGGCAGGAGTGAGCCGGGTAGTCGCAGCCATGAAGGACCCTAATCCCCTGGTGGCTGGAGAAGGCCTGAAACGTCTTCAGGCAGCGGGTATTCAAACCGAGTCGGGCCTGATGCAGGACCAGGCCGAACAGATTAATCCCGGCTTTATTAAACGTATGACCCAGGGTCTGCCCTGGGTGCGCATCAAGATGGCCATGAGCCTGGATGGCCGTACGGCCATGGCCTCCGGAGAGAGTCGGTGGATTACCGGAGAGGCGGCCAGAAGAGATGTGCAGTTCCTGCGTGCACGCAGTGAGGCGCTCCTGACGGGTAGCGGTACGGTGCTGGCCGATGATCCTTCGATGAATGTGCGTCTGACCGCCGATGAGCTGGGCATTGATGGCCCGGTATTACAACCCCTGCGCGTTGTGCTTGATTCACAGTTAAGAACCTCGGTAACGGCAAAAATGATGGGGCTCGAGGGTAAGACCCTGATCGTGTCCCATACCGCGAAGACAGCGAATAAAGCATCGCTGGAGCAGGCAGGGGCAGAGATACTGGAGCTGCCAGGCGACGATGACCGGGTTGACCTACGGGCACTTATGAAAGAGCTGGCTCAGCGAGAAGTCAACGAGATCCATGTGGAGGCCGGTGCCAGGCTCTGCGGCACACTACTGGCACAGAACCTGGTTGATGAACTGGTCATCTATATGGCGGGCCATTTGATGGGCGACGAAGGCAGGGGACTGTTCAAACTGCCAGGGCTGGAATCCATGGCTGATCGCAGACCCGTCAGGATTAGCGATATCCGGGCCGTCGGTGAAGACTGGCGTATTACCGCCTGTCCGCTGCAACAGGAGAGTTATTAGTGTCCACAATCGTTGCCGTACGCAAGGGTAATCAGGTCTGTATTGCCGCCGACAGCCTGACCAGTTTTGGGGATACGCGTCTGGCGGCGGACTATGACGCCGCCTATGACAAGATTCATCCTTATGGGGATAATTACCTGGGCGTGGTCGGCAGTGCAGCGCATCTACAGGTGTTTCAGAGTATCTTTGCCCAGGGTGCCGATTATGACCTGTCCAGTCGTGCCAGCATTTTCGAGACCTTTAGATCCCTGCATCCCCGGCTGAAAGATGAGTATTATCTGAATCCCAAGGAAGATGAAGAGGATGCCTACGAATCCTCCAGGATCGATGCCCTGATCATTAATCCTCAGGGGCTGTTCGGTGTGTATTCCCTGCGAGAAGTCTTTGAATACACGCGTTACTGGGCTATAGGTTCTGGGGCCGAGTATGCCCTGGGCGCCATGCATGCCCTGTATGACCGGCTGGATAGTGCAGAATCCATAGCCCGGTCTGGCGTTGAGGCTGGTGCTGAGTTCAATAATGCATCGTCTCTGCCTATGAGCCTTTATACGGTCATTTTATTGGAGGCCTGAGATACCATGTTTACCGGAATCATTCAGTCTGTGGGTAATATTGCCGAGCTTAAGCGGCAGGGAACCGATGCGCGTTTGCGGATCAGCACTGGCAAGCTCGATATGAGTGATGTTGCCCTCGGTGACAGTATAGCTGTCAATGGCGTCTGCCTGACCGTCGTTGAGTTTGGGTCGGATCATTTTGTTGCCGATGTCTCCAGCGAGACCCTGCTCCGCACCAGCCTCGGCGATCTGGGGCAGGGCAGTGAGGTCAACCTCGAAAAGGCACTCACCCTGAATACCCGCCTCGGTGGACACCTGGTTAGCGGTCATGTCGATGGTGTCGGTCAGGTGCTGAATCGAAGAGAGGATGGGCAGTCGATCTATTTTGATATCGAGGCTCCGTCTGAACTGGCGCGCTATATCGCGATCAAGGGGTCGATCTGTGTTGATGGGGTCAGCCTGACCGTGAATGCCGTCGATGGGGCTCAGTTTACCCTGACCATTGTGCCTCATACCCTTGAAGAAACCACCATCAGGCACTACCGTGCCGGATCCCGGGTAAATCTGGAAGTGGATCTGATTGCGCGCTACCTGGAACGCCTGATACTGGGTGATCAGGCCGCGGAGACGGGTTCCAGTCACATTACCGAGACGCTGCTGGCACAGTCCGGGCTGGTCACACCTAAGTCATAGTAAGGATTAAAAACCTTATCGAACTTATTGAGATTTAAAGATTTAGTGTAAATACGCTACTATTAACTAATTCATACTACCGATAAAAAGACATGACCTTTAACAGCACAGAAGAAATCCTTGAAGACCTGAAATCAGGCCGGATGGTCATCATCGTCGACGATGAGGACCGTGAAAACGAGGGTGATCTGCTGATGCTGGCCTCCCATGTTCGCCCCGAAGATATCAATTTTATGGCCACCCATGGTCGTGGACTGATCTGCCTCACCCTGACTCGGGAACGATGCCGACAGCTGAATCTACCACTGATGGTCGGTGATACCAATGATGCACATGGTACTAATTTTACCGTCTCCATAGAGGCGGCCGAAGGTGTCACAACCGGGATCTCTGCCTATGATCGTGCCCATACCGTCCGAACCGCTGTGGCACCTTCGGCCCAGGCGGTGGACATTGTTCAGCCCGGTCACATATTCCCATTAATGGCTCAGCCTGGCGGTGTGCTGACCCGTGCCGGGCATACCGAGGCAGGTTGTGACCTGGCCCGCCTTGCCGGATCAGAGCCCGCAGCCGTAATCGTCGAGATCCTGAACGAAGACGGCACCATGGCGCGCAGGGATGATCTTGAGAAGTTTTCCAAAGAGCATGGGCTCAAGATAGGTACTATCGAAGATCTGATTCGATATCGCATCGAAAACGAACATACTGTCAGTCGAGTCGTTGAAACTCCGTTTGAAACGGCATATGGGCAGTTCCAGCTCTACGCCTATCAGGACATGATCGACAAGAGTACGCATTTTGCCCTGGTCAAAGGCGAGATCAATGCGAATGAGCCGATCATGGTGCGCGTTCATCTGGAAAATACCCTGTGCGATGTCCTGCCGGCAGTCAGCCCGGCCTGCGGATGGCCCCTGCGTGATGTCATTGAGCGCATCAGTGAAGAGGGTGAGGGCGTCGTCGTGATCCTGCGCAAGCCCGAAGGTGAGGACCACCTGCTTACCCGTTTACGTGAAATTCAGTTCAAACCCAGTGGAAAAGAACGCGCCGAGAAAACCGATGCGCCTGCGGACCTGCGTACCCATGGCATCGGTGCCCAGATCCTGCATGATCTTGGTGTGCGCAAGATGAAGCTGCTGAGTGCCCCCAAACGTTTCCATGGCCTGGGTGGTTTTGATCTCGAGGTCGTGGATTACATCTGGGAGTAAGGCCCCGTCTGGGTTAAACTGCTTAGATTCGATGACAGGTACTGATATGACACAAATAACTGAAATTGCCGGTGATTTCACCCAGGCAGATGCGCGTTACGGCATTGTTGTTGCCCGATTTAATGGTTTTATCGTTGAAAGCCTGGTGGCCGGTGCCATCGATGCGCTGAAACGCCAGGGAGTACAGGAATCCAATATTTCGGTAGTGCGCGTCCCCGGGGCCTTTGAGATACCATTGACCGCGCAGGCCATGGCCCAGTCGGGTGACTACGATGCCATCATTGCCCTGGGTGCGGTGATTCGTGGTGCCACACCCCATTTCGACATCGTCGCCAACGAGAGCGCCAAGGGACTTTCCCAGGTGGCCCTTCAGTTTGGCTTGCCCGTCATCAACGGCATTCTGACGACCGATACGATTGAGCAGTCAATTGAGCGAGCTGGTACCAAGGCCGGCAACAAGGGAGCCGAGGCAGCCCTGGGTGCCGTCGAGATGGTGTCCGTTCTGAAGCAACTGGTCTAAAGGGTGTCGGAACAAGATCAAAGACGACAGATACACCAAC
>JANTGN010000140.1 GCA_024762895.1 Thiotrichales bacterium | reverse complement strand
CAGGGGTATAAAGATCTCCTTTATCCATACCGACGTACTCGTGGCTCCATCTTCTCGATGCTTCAACATAGCAAAAACAAGCAAAATCGCGCCACCTAGCATGAGCATATTTCTAATTGCTATGGAATCAGGCAGCGGCCAGACAAAAACCAGCGTAGAAAAACACAACACGATCAGCTTCTGCAACAGCGCCTTTGCCCTAAACGCAATCAATATTTCATTCATCGGTGCTGCATTCCTATTAACTTGGCATTCTTTATAAAGGTATTAATACACCCAATGCTGATATGGATAAGCCCGGGAACCCCATCTCGCCAGCCACTCCTGATAATATAAAACTTTATAAATCGGATCACAGGACTGAACAGCAGTTTGCTTAACGAGGCCTGTCGTCCCTGTTCAAACAGGACCTGGGCCTGCAATGTCGTGTAACGATTCTGTTTTTGTAGATAGCGCTCCAGGCCCTCTTCCGATTCATGCATTAAATCGCCGTCGAGGCGTCCTACCTCAACATCGGTTACCACATGCTCATGGACGGGGTCCTGGGTCCAGGCAGCACTCTGCCTGTTGTATAACCTTAAGTTGTAATCCGGATAACCCTCTCCATGTCTGAGCCAACGGCCCAGGAAGCGGTTACAACGTGGAAATCGATAGGCCTGATTTTGAGGCTTTTGCAGCTCCGACTGGATTGCCGCACTGAGGTCTTTGGACACCCATTCATCGGCATCCAGACAGAGCACCCAGTCATGACTCGCCTGCTCTACCGCGTATTGTTTCTGTGCCCCATAGCCAAGCCAGTCCTGATGAATGACTCGTGCGCCAAATGTACGGGCTATTTCACAGGTCTTATCGGTACTGCCTGAATCAACCACTATGATCTCATTGGCAAAGGTCACGGATTGCAGACACCGTGCAATTGACTGCTCAACATTCAGCGTAATGATGACCGCGCTCAGATTTAATTTTTCTGGATCTTTCTGGTCATTCATCATTCATTGATCCGAAGCAGTTCATTTGCGCTCCTCCAGACCTTGGTCGGGGGAAGAGTTTCATAGCAGGCAGGATAGACATTCCCCATGCCCTTATACTGGCAAACCCGTTTATGGCAGGGCGCACAGGGAAAGTCGACAGTCAATACATCCTGCATGGGACTCATATCACTACTCGCCTCCGGACGTGTTGCCCCATATAGCGTCAGGGTAGGGGCTCCCAGGGCCGAGGACAGATAACTTAACCCCGTATCCAGGCCAATCACCAGGTCGGCATCAGCCAGATAGGCCGCCAGGTTCAGGAGTTCCATTCGCGGCAAGACGGTAACAGACTCCGTCCTGGAGGCAATGAGTCGTGCCCTTGCCAGTTCCTGCATATTACCCCCGGTCATCAGTACCTTGTAGCCCGCCTGTTCCGCAAGCACTGCGAGCTCCTGCCAGTAGCTATCTGGCCATTGTTTACTAGTCCATGCCGTGCTGTGCAGAAAGAAGAGATAGGGCTTTTCAACCAGGCCGGTCGCAATATTCCCCTTATTAATGCCATAACCCGGAAACGCCTTATTTAAATCATAGCCCAGGACGGCACTAAACAATTGCCTGATCCGATCAATCGCAAGCTGCCCCTTGGCCACCCGATAACGATGACGATAAAACAGGCTGGCCAGCCCTTCTCTCGCCGACGAAAAATCCAGGCCATCGACCGGATACCCGGCCTTTCGAGCTATCCAGGCACTCTTAAGCAGGCTCTGGGCATCGATGACATAATCGTACTCTCTCTCCCTGATTTGCCGGATAAAGGCCCGCCACTCCTGACTACGAAACATGGCGATGGGCTTTTTACGAAGACGCCTGAAACCAATGGGAATGACCCGGTCTACGGCTGGATGTAGCCTGGGCAAATCAGCAAAGGCCTCTTCCACTACCCAGTCAAAGACCAGGTCGGGATACTGCTGTTTTGCCTCGGTAATGGCTGGAAAGGTATGAATGACATCCCCCATGGAGGACATCTTGACCACCAGCACCCGTTTCATGCCATTAATTCCTCTACGGCCCGCAGGACCCGGTCCGGTTTCAGGTCAACCAGGCAGGCGGTATGCCCAAGCGGACATTCCCTCTGGAAACAAGGACTACAGTCCAGACCAAGACTAAGAATTTGCGCCTTTTTCGTCATGGGTGGTGTAAACCCGGGATCCGATGAACCATAGATCGCTACCACCGCTGAACCAGCTGCTGCCGCCACATGCATCAGGCCCGAATCATTCGTGATCGTGATCCGGGCAAGTGAAAGCAGGTCAACGACTTCTCCCAGGGAGGTCCTGCCAGCAAGATCCGTGGCAGTTGATTCATGAGCAATGACCTGCGCCGGTTCCCGGTCCTTTTCAGAACCCAGAATCATGACCTGATAGCCCTGCTGTTCAAGCATCACCGCTGTCTGTGCAAAATAATCGGCAGGCCAGCGCTTGGCCGGTCCGTACTCGGCACCCGGCGCCAGGGCGGCGATCGGCCTTTGAGGGTCTATCTTAAATGTAATCGCGACCTCCATCGCTCGCGCACTATCGACTCGAAGTGATGGATCAGGACACCTGGGAGCCGACGTTATACCGGGCTCCAGCCCCAGGGCCACAAACCGCTGAACGGTTTGGGTCAGCAACTGCTTATCCAGTCGACGTCGATCATTCAGCAGGCCATAACGCTGTTCGCCCGTAAAGCCCGTTCTACGTGGAATCCGCGCCCAGAATGGAATGAGTGCCGATTTATAGGAATTGGGCAGAACAATGGCCCAGTCATAGGCCTCAACTCTCAGGGATGTACCCAGTCGATAACGGGTCAGCAGTTGTAGGCTACCGTGGCCCAGCGGCATTTCAACGGCCTTTCTGACCTCGGGCATGCGATCAAGGATGGGGCGCGACCAGGCAGGTGCCAATACGTCGATAGCCAGCTGTGGGAACCGCTGCTTCAATACCTTGAGCAGGCTCTGCGCCATCACCATGTCCCCGACCCAGGAGGGCCCGACAATCAGGCAGCGTTGGGGTAAGAATGTCATCTGCCGGGAATCGTATCAGGTGTCCTCTAGCTGATAAACGGTGCTGCAATAAGGGCAGATGATCCGATGATCCGGGGCATCCTCGATATCCAGAAAAACCCGTGGATGTGAATTCCACTGACATTCACCCTCCTGGGGACAATGCAGGGGCAGATCTGATCGGCTTATCGTTACCGTCTTGTGACTATTGGGCAGCCGGCAGGCATCCGTCTCACCCTGGACTTGCAGCTTTGACATCTTATCTTCCCTCAAACCAGGCTCAACCAGTCTTCATGCCCCGGATATCGACCATGCACCAGATCAAAATAGGCTGATTGCAGTCTCTCGGTTACAGGGCCACGCTGGCCCGATCCGATATCGCGATTATCCAGTTCACGGATAGGGGTGACCTCTGCGGCGGACCCGGTAAAGAAGGCCTCATCAGCGATATAGACTTCATCCCGGGTAATGCGTTTAACCACCACCTGATAATCCATCTCCTCGGCCAGCTGGATGATGGTACGACGTGTAATGCCATCCAGCGCAGAAGTCAGGTCCGGTGTATAGATAATGCCATCACGAACGATGAATATATTCTCTCCACTGCCCTCGGCCACAAAACCCTCGGTATCCAGTAACAGGGCCTCGTCATACCCATCGTGTAGCGCCTCCTGCAGGGCCAGCATGGAATTAATGTAATTTCCATTGCTCTTGGATTTGCACATGGTGATGTTGACATGATGCCGGGTAAACGATGAGGTCTTGATACGTATCCCTTTCTGAATGGCCTCATCTCCCAGGTAAGCACCCCAGTCCCAGGCAGCGACCATGCAATGGACCTTGAGGTTATCGGCCCTCAGCCCCATCCCTTCCGATCCATAGAAACACATGGGACGGATATAGGCATTCTCGAGATTATTATCCCGAACCGCCTGCAGCTGTATCTCATTCAGGATCTGGGCATCGTAGGGGATCTTCATACCGAGAATATGTCCCGAATCCAGTAGTCGGCGGGTATGATCCTCCAGCCTGAAAATGGCCGTCCCCCTGTCCGTTTTGTAGGCGCGCACTCCCTCAAATACACCCAGCCCATAATGCAGGGTATGGGTCAGTACATGGACCTTGGCCTCGCGCCAGGGTAACCATTCACCATCCAGCCAGATCAGGCCATCACGGTCGGCCATCGTCGACATCTTTTAATCTCCCGTTATTCAGTCACGCTTAAAGGGCTCGCCCTGCATCAGGGTCTGCCAGAGGTCCTGCACACCCTCACGCTCAGCAATAAATTCATCGCTACTAACATCCGAACCTTTATCCTGCAGACTCAGGGCATGCAGGGTATCGCGAAAGGTACGGTAGGCATTCGCCAGAAATTCAGCATCCCTCTTATCGAGGATACCCTCTGTCGCCAGTGCCTCGAGATTACGGATATTGTCCGTATATTCGATCAGCCCCGGGTGGGCATGTGCATGTGCCAAAACGCTATATTGCACCATAAATTCGATATCAGTGATACCTCCCGGATCCTTTTTGAGATCAAAGCGACCAGGTTTTAGCAAGGCCTTCTCCTGCCACATCTTTTCGCGCATACCACGGACCTCTGCCCGCAGGGCCTGCGGATCCCTGGACTGACAGAGGATATCCGCACGAATGCCGGCAAATGCCTGTCTGATCGCCTGATCACCCACCACCGGTCTCGCACGCAGGAGGGACTGATGCTCCCAGGTCCAGGCATCGATCTTCTGGTACTTTTCCAGGGCACTGAGGCTGGTGACCAGCAAGCCGGAATTGCCACTGGGCCTGAGTCGCATATCGACCTCGTAGAGATCTCCCGATGGGGTGAATGCCGTCAGTAAAGTGATCAGTCGCTGCACCAGGCGGGCAAAAAACACCGTGTTTTCCAGCCCCCGCTCGCCATTGGTCTGCTGCTTCTGCCCTTCACTGTTATGAACAAAGACGATATCCAGGTCAGAGCTGTATCCCAGCTCAATGCCACCAAGCTTGCCATAGGCAATAACCCCTAGCTGCGGGTAGCGAAGTTCTCCATCGACTTCACAAACGGGACGCCCATGACGTGCCACCATAAATTGCCACATCCTGTCTACGGCCTGTTCCAGAATCACCTCGGCAATCCATGTGAGGTGATCACTCACTTTCATCACAGGAAGGGCATCCATGATATCCGCAGCCGCCACCCTGAAGACCTGTGCCTCCTTGAACTGCCTGAGTAGCTCCATGATCTGTTCTATGTCATCTAACGCCACAGGCGTCAGTTGCGCAATTAGCTCTTCGCGCAATTGTGTACGCCCAGGCGGATGATATAAACGCCGCGGATCGATTAATTCATCCAGAAGAATTGGATGGCGCGTCACTCGCTCGGTAATCCAGTTGCTAGCGGCAAACAGACGCACCAGCTGATCCAGCACCCCGGACTGATCGCTGATCAGGGCCATATACACGGAACGACCGGCGATGGTCTGTATCAGGGGTATGACCCTTTCGAGCACCACCTCACGATTTTCCTGCTCAGAAATCACCTGTAATAGCTTAGGCATGAGCCGATCCAGTCGCTTGCGTCCCTTATCCGACATGATTCGAACCGAGCGTGACTGCTTAAGCTCTTCGATCCGTCTGGCGGTTAATTCAGGTTCCTTGAAACCAGCCCCGCGATAGGTATCAATGACCTCATCATTGATCTCACTGAACCAGGCATGATTAAAATCCTGCTCGGCGTTTTGTCGATCATCAGCCTCTTCTTCCGGTGCAAACACCAGTGCAAACTGCTGTGAAACCGACTGACGATGGGTATTCAGGACCTGCAAAAAACTTCCCCAGTCATCAAACCCCATGGAAAAGGCCAGTCGCTCCTGCTCCAGGGCCTCTTTAGGTAAGGCATGGGTCTGCTGATCTGCGACCATCTGCAGGTGATTTTCAGTCCTTCTCAGAAAGGCATAGGCCTGCAGTAATTGCTCCTTGGCCTCTTCAGGGATCAGGTGACGATGCGCCAGGGCCTTCAGGACATCGCGTATGCCACGCATCTGCAGGTCCGGATCCTTTCCACCACGAACCAACTGGAAGGCCTGACCAATAAACTCTATCTCCCTGATCCCCCCCGGACCCACCTTGACATTATCCAGCTGCCCCTTACTACGTGCCTGGGAATCGATCATCTCCTTGAGCTCGCGTAATTCTTGAAAAGCGCCGTAGTCCAGATAACGACGATAGACAAAAGGACGAATGAGCTCAAAGAAGGCCTTGCCAGACTTGCGATCACCGCCGACTACCCTGGCCTTGATCAGGGCATACCGTTCCCATTCACGGCCATGGGTCAGATAATAGTTTTCAAAGGCATCAAAGCTCGATGCCAGTGGCCCACTGTCGCCAAAGGGGCGCAGTCTCATGTCCACTCGGTAGACGAAGCCATCGGCGGTATTATCATTCAGGATCTTAATCAGCATCTGGCCAAGACGTATGAAGAACTGCTGATTATCCAGGGCACGAGTTCCATCGGTCTGACCGGGTTCGGGGTAGGAAAAAATCAGATCAATATCCGAAGAAAAATTCAGCTCACGACCGCCCAGCTTCCCCATACCCAGGACGACCATTTGCTGTGCCTGGCCCGAGGCATTCCGTGGTGTCCCCAGGGTTTCAGTCAACTGCTGATAACACCATTCCAGGGAGATGCTGACACAGGCCTCCGCCAGGTCACTGGTATCCGCAAGGGTTTCAACCAGATCAGCCAGTCCAGTCATGTCACGCCAGGTAATCCGCATCATTTCGCGCTGGCGCAGGAGCCTTAATAGCCGCATGAGACCATTCTGGTCCTGAGCCTGATCAACGACGTCCTGTACCCGCTGGCAGAGCTCCCCTTCCAGGTAGACCCTGTGCAGGGCATCATCATGAATCAACTCCAGCCCCAGGTCAGGCCTGGATACAAAACCACGCGCCACAAAGTTACTCGTGGCCCAGAC
>JANTGN010000139.1 GCA_024762895.1 Thiotrichales bacterium | reverse complement strand
ATACGATAAGTGGCTTCCATGTCATCCGGGTAAACCAGTCGTGACCAATCCTCAAGGTCGATTTCGAGTTTGTCGGGGGGATATCCCAGCATAGTGTGCCAGCGTTCATTGACCTTGACCTTATTGCTTTTCAGGTCCCAGTCCCAGGTGCCCAGATCGCCGCCACGAATACTCAGGACGAGTTGCTGATTTACGTCTGCCAGGGCATGTTCAGCTTCGTTACGTCGATTGACCTCGACCGTCAGCCTGCGATTCCATAACAGTATGAGGGTAATGATGATGGAGGCAGTGATCAGGATTTGCCAGAGCAGGGTGGTGTCCAGGCTGTATTCATAACGCAGACTGATCCAGCGATTGTAAATTTGTTCGCGTTCTTCCTCGCTAATCGTGTCCAGGGCCTTTTGCAGAATCGAGGTGAGTTCCGGCCAGTCCTTGCGACCCGCCATGGCCAGTTCAAATCGATAAGGGGTTTCGCCTGAGATCTTGATATTGGTCAGGCCCTCGCGTCGTAACACATAGCTGACTGATGCTATGTTGCCAATATAGGCAAAGGCCTTCCCTACTGATACTGCTTCGAGTGCCTCTGGAAGATCGGTGGCAGGGAAAAGATCGAGCTCCGGATGATTGGCGACAAGTAGTTCATGGGAGGCGTAACCCTTGACGACGGCGACTTTTTTCCCGGCCAGGTCCTTGATGCCGTCGACATAGGTCACGTTATCCGCGGTCACGATGACCATGGGGAAATCCAGGTAGGGTCGTGTAAAATCCATGTACTCGAGACGTTGTGGTGTTTTGACCACACAGGAATACATGTCCAGCTTCCTGCCTTTCACTGCTTCGACCACCTGGGCCCAGGTCTTGTCTTTTTCTATATCAAAGCGTATCCCGAGCTTCTTTTCGACCAGGCCTATATAGTCTGCGGCCATGCCTCGATAGATGCGCTGGTCATCGATATATTCAAACGGAGGCCATTCGATATCAACACCCAGGCGAATAACGGGATGTTCTGCTAACCAGGCCTGCTCCTGAGCAGTGAGCTCTATGGATGGGAGCAGGTTTGATTCTAGATTGTCCTTTGATGCAGGCAAATAGGCAGGGGAGATGAGTGTCAGTATGAGAATGGCTCGTAATAACCATTCTGACAGGTAACCTGTAAACCTATTTTTTATCACGCTATTGATCAGCCTATCCGTATAGTGGGTCAGTGATGCCCCTGTTATTTTCCGGTCAGCGCTTAATAGTATGTTTTATTGAATATTTATTGCTGTGAAGTGTATCAGATTCAGGTGGTTCTGAGGCGGTTTTAGTTATATTTATGAGCTTGCACTGAAGGTTTCTGGATGAACATGTCAGCATGGTCCGTCCTGGACTGAATTCCATCGAGCAGCGGTTCACTTGCCATGTCGAACCTGCTATTTTACTACTGACTTAGGTCCTTGGTATGTTCTACAGGGAATTGATTGCAGGGCATGTTCATGTCCTCATTGGTAAAGCTGGGAAACACGAAATGGCAAAACTGGTACTCATGGTAGACGATGTGGCGACTCAGGCTTTCAGGGTTGAGGAAGGTACGATTCGGATTGGCCGTACCCCGGAAAATGATATCTATATTGATGATGCCTCTGTCAGTAGCCAGCATGCTGAGATCGTGGTTCAGCAGGATCCCGCGCTGGGCGCCTTCAGGGACTACCTGCTCAGGGATCTGGGGAGCACCAATGGAACCAAGGTCAATGGTGAGCGAATTAAGCAGCATCATCTCAATCATGATGACACCATTAAGATTGGCTGGAAGACCTTTAAGTTTCTCGATGAGAACCAGCCCAGCCATGAGAGCACGGCTTATATCCTGCCCGAAGATTAAGCGGCCTTCTCTATGTCTGCCCGTCCCTTATAGATCCAGATGTCGGACTGCGGCTGCGAGATAGAGATCAAGGATCGTTCTGAACGAAAGGTGCTGATCCAGCTCCTTATCATTAATGGGTTTATGTTCCTGCTTGAACTGTCAGCTGGCTGGTGGGCTCAGTCAACGGCCCTCATTGCCGATGCCATGGATATGCTGGCCGATGCCATGGTCTATGCCATAGGGCTTTATGCCGTTGGCCGGGCTGCCATGGTCAAGGCGCATGCCGCATGGATCAGTGGGTGGTTTCAGATTGGACTGGGGCTGCTCGTCATACTGGATATTAGTCACCGATTTATTATGGGCAGTGAACCGGTCTCTATGCTGATGATAGGGGTGGGGCTCCTGGCCCTGGTGGCGAATATCACCTGTGTGTACCTGATATCCGCCCATCGGGAGGGCGAGGTCCACATGCGGGCCAGCTGGGTCTTTTCAAAAAACGATGTCATTGCCAATCTGGGCGTAATCGTGGCCGGGGCCCTGGTAAGCTGGACGGGCTCCCGCTATCCGGATCTGGTCATAGGTCTGCTGGTGGCTAGTGTGGTGGTTTACGGTGGGGTGCGGATATTGAGAGAGTCCCGCGTGGCCTACAATCATATTTCATAGTGTATTCATGCTGAGGTCCTGGAAACGCTGATGGAAGGTGTGGAAGATAAACCGCCCTATCAGGCCGATCAGATCCTGATGTATCAGATGCTGGGACAGTCCCTGGCTAACTGCGCTGGCAATTAAATCCTGTCTTATGGTTCAGCGTGATATTGTTTTTTATATGCGTTTTAGCAAACCTGGGGTTTTACTCCATGGCCAAGGCCGGTGGGTGGCTGGTAGGGACGGTTCTTTCTGACTGGCGATCGGCAGTCATCGTGCTCATGGCAGGAATATTATCCCGCCCTTTGCCATCTCACTCTAAACGCACCTGTTGTTGATTTAGGTCAAGTACCCCCGACAAGAGGGCAGGATTATTCAGCCAGTATTTGAATCATTTTCCTGTCGAGGCGTATGATCATAAGGATTCAAGTTTTGAACGGCGAGCTATGAGCATGAATTACAGACGATGGTTAGGCTTTTTACACGTTATCCTGGGCATATTCTTCCTGGTGGTGACTACTTTCAGTCATGCAGATGAGATCACCATTGAACTAAGGTTTCAGCCGAACCTGGAAAACGGAAAGCTGGTCTATGAGATCTGTGCCTCCTGCCATCTGCCTGATGGCTGGGGAGACAAAGATGGAACTTACCCCCAGCTGGCTGGGCAACACCAAAATGTACTCATTAAGCAGATTCTCGAAATTCGTTCTGGTGAACGTGATAACCCCCTCATGTATCCCTTTGTCCAGGAACGCACCCTGGGTAACTATCAGGATCTGGCCGATGTCGTGGCCTATATCGCAACATTACCCATGACGCCTGAACACAATAAGGGGCCCTGGCCTAATTTCACCAAGGAATATGAAAAGGGTAAGAAGATCTATAAAAAGAACTGTGTAAGCTGTCATGGTAAGACGGGCGAGGGAAATAACAAGCAGTATTATCCTCGCCTACAGGGGCAGCACTATGCCTATGTGTTGAGGCAGGCACGGATGGTACAGAAAGGCCTGAGAAAGGTTGACCCGGCCATGCTGGCAGTGGTTAAAAACCTGTCCAGAGAAGATCTGGAACTCGTGATTAATTATGTCTCTTATCTACCGGTGCCGGATAAAGACCTGGCGCCGTTCAAGGATCAGTAGTGAATACAAGAGTAAACCCTATGACCTATAAAATCAGTAGACGTGCATTTCTTCAGGCCAGTGGAACCGCCATACTGGCTGCAGGTACTTCGGCAGGTGTCCTGGCTGAAGAACAGAAGAGGACCGCACCTGTCATTGCGGGTAACACGCTCGTTCCTGCCCCCCTGCCAAAAGCGAAAGGCCCTAGAGTCGTAGTGGTGGGCGGAGGCTGGTCCGGACTGACGGTGGCTAAATATCTTAAGAAGTTTGATAAAGACCTGGATGTCGTCCTGATTGACCGTAATGCCCTGTTTGTATCATGTCCTATGAGTAACCTCTGGCTGGCTGACCAGATCAATATGGATTTTCTGACCCATAGTTTTCTGGATGCCGCTCGAAATAATGGTTATATATTCTTTAATGCCACGGTGGTTGATCTGGATCGTGAATCGCGCAAGCTTTATACCGAGCAGGGTTATATAGATTATGAATACCTGGTCCTTGCCCCAGGGATAGATTATGACTACCAGCGGATTGGTGTAGAGGACATCGAGGCGGAATATTATATCCGCAATAACTATCCAGGTGGATTTGTGAATGCCTCGGAATACCTGACACTCAAAAATAAGCTCGAGAACTTCAGGGGGGGCACCTTCTTACTAACTGTTCCTGCCGGAAACTATCGCTGTACTGCAGCACCATACGAGCGGGCCTGTATGGCCGCTGCAATCTTCAAGCGTAACGGCGTCAAGGGGAAGGTCCTGTTGCTGGATCATAATGCCGAGATCAAGATCAAGAAGGATGGCTTCCAGAATGCCTTCGAGCAGTTGTACCCAGATATTATCCAGTATGAGCCGAGTGTCGATATCCAGTCGATCAATCTGGATAGCAGGGAGGTTGAGTCTGAGTTTGATAGTTATACCTTTGACGATGCCTCGATCTATGCACCGGTCAGGGCCTCTCGGCTGATCGAACACATGGGGCTGGTGGATCCACAGAGTCTGCAGAAGGAAGCGCATATCGATCCCTTCATGAATCATCTGGTTGGGGACGAACATGTCTACGTAACTGGAGATGCGCGTTCACAACCATTTTCAAAAAGCGGGCATACGGCCAATTCAGAAGGGAAGTTTATTGCCGAGGTCATCGCGGCTCATAGAAAAGGCGAACGGCTAGAGTGGCGTAGCCCTCAGACCATGTGTTTCTCTGGCGTCAAGATAGATCCGCTGGAGGCCATGAATATCATTACCTACTACAAGTACGATAAAGAGCGAAAGACCTTTGGTTTTGATCGCGTCCATCTGGTTGATGTCTGGAGTGTGAAGAGTGGTCAGGCAGGGTTAGCCTGGGCCGAAGGCATGTTCAAAGATATGTTCTATACCTAGCTGAATCTACAGCTTTAATAAACAGGACGTATTGGTCATGGTCTTCCGCTGGCTACGCCGTATACGGCGCGCTTACTACCTAAGGAAAAAACGAATACCATTTGATGTATGGCAGTCAAGTATTGATCCGCTACCGGTTCTTCGAGGCTTGACGAATGCGGAGCTTAATCGATTACGCGAATTATCAAGCCTGTTTCTTTATGAAAAGGCCATAAATGGCGCCAGGGGCATGGAGGTGACTGAAACGATGCGTGTGCAGGTGGCTGCTCAGGCCTGCCTGCCAATCCTTAACCTGGACCTGGATTACTACGATGGGTGGCATGAGGTTATTATTTATCCAGACACCTTTATCGTTCAACATGAGGAGATCGACGCGGCCGGAGTGGTTCACCAGCGTCGACGGGTTCTCGAGGGGGAGGCCTGGGATAGAGGCCCCGTTATCTTTTCCTGGCAAGATGCCTGTCCTGATCATTCAGCCCCTGAGGCAGGGGCTAATGTCATTATTCATGAGTTATCTCATAAACTTGATATGCTCAATGGTGAAGCCAACGGCATGCCGCCACTGCATGCAGCTATGGATCGTCGGCAATGGACCAATATATTTACACAGGCCTTTGAGCGAATTCAGTACCAGGGTGAATCAGGTGCCGACCTGCTTATCGATCCCTATGCTGCAGAAAGCCCTGGCGAATTTTTCTCTGTGACATCGGAATACTTTTTTGTAGCGCCGCATATTCTCAATGCTTCATTCCCTCAGGTCTATCAACAACTCAGTAATTTCTATCGACAAGATCCACTGAGTCGGTACTGAATTCACAATGTTACTAAACTTTGTAGATAGTTATGGAAGTTGGCCTGGGGGTTGTAAACCTTAGTTCCCAATGCCCGGTATACTATAATTACAGGTATTCTTGGCATCGAACTTATCAGGCCAGATCAATTGATCCGTGAATTCCCATGACTAGTGCAGCAATGTTCAGGAAGCCCATGTTCTGGGTGAGTTCCGTACTCGGAGTGCTGGTACTGCTGATAGTTATGGTCGTCCTCTTTATCGGGACGCGATCAGATGACTGGTGGCGTGAGAAACTGACTTCAACAGTTACGCAAGCCCTGGGGCGTGAGTTTGTAATTCAGGGTGACTTTCACCTGGGCCTTGGGCGCAGGATTATTGTCGAAGCGACTTCGGTTCGCATAGCGAATCCCCAATGGGCAGAGTCCGAAGACCTGTTGCAACTTGAGTCGTTCCTGCTGGAGTTTGATCTGTTCTCAGCTATGGGTGATACCTTAGTGATTCATCGTCTGGAACTGGCAGGTGTCGATGTGGCCCTTGAGGAAAATCTGGAGGGAGGGCAGAACTGGTCATTTGACATTAAGGCAAGTGAGGCCCCCAGTCATAAGTCGGGTGGGACCAGGCGTTTACCAATACAGATAGAGCAACTAGCGATAAACCAGTCACTACTAAAACTGATTAAACCAGGGCAGGAACGCCCGTTGGTCTTTCAGGTAGATACTGTTACCGGCGCACAGACACCGAATGATGAAGTTGTACTCGATGCCTCTGGCCAGTTTGCCGGGCTTCCTCTGACCCTTAAAGGCAGACTGGGCAAGATCGCTGATGCCCTTAATCTCGGGCGGGTTTCCTATCAGTTTAATGGCACACTGGGAGATGCCAGTCTAAACAGTAGGGGAAGCATAGATGAACTCGTAGCCCCCTACAGACCACGGATCGATTTGAGTATCAGTGGCCCGGATATTCAACAGATTACTCAGGCAATAGGAGCCCCCGCTATCGCTCATGGCCCATTCGAGGCCCAAATGCTGATATCACCAGTCGGTGATGGACTGTCTGGCAAGCTCAAGGGGAAGCTTGGGACCCTGGTTCTGGGTATCGATGTCTCCAGTGAGGCGATGGTCTTCAACGACAACGTGCAAATATCAGCGCAGTTGTCTGGTGAAAACCTGGCAGCCGTTGCAGAGTTGCTGGAATTACCG
>JANTGN010000138.1 GCA_024762895.1 Thiotrichales bacterium | reverse complement strand
ACTCGGCCATGGTCAGACCAGTCAGGGCTACGCGCAGACGGTTACCTGGAGGCTCATTCATCTGACCGTAAACCAGGGCAACCTTATCCAGTACGTTCGATTCCTTCATCTCGTAGTAAAAGTCGTTACCTTCACGAGTACGCTCACCTACACCGGCGAATACAGAATAACCACTGTGCTCGGCCGCGATGTTACGGATCAGCTCCATCATGTTAACGGTCTTGCCTACACCCGCACCACCAAACAGTCCAACCTTACCACCCTTAGCAAAGGGGCAAAGCAGATCGATAACTTTGATACCGGTTTCAAGAAGCTCGGTACTACCAGACTGTTCTTCAAAGGTTGGAGCGGTACGGTGGATGGCCCATTTTTCGTCGGTGACAACATCACCTGCGTTATCAACGGGGTCACCCAGCACATCCATGATCCGACCCAGAGTACCGGTACCAACGGGTACCGCAATCGGAGCACCGGTATCGGTAACACTCAGTCCACGACGAAGACCTTCCGATGAACCCATCGCAATGGTACGAACTACGCCGTCGCCTAACTGCTGCTGAACTTCCAGCGTCAGGTTAACGTCCTCAACAACCAGGGCGTCATAAACCTTGGGAATTGAATCACGGGGGAACTCAACGTCCACTACCGCGCCAATGATTTCAACGATGTTTCCAGAACTCATAATAGGTTCCTCAAAATCCAGAATCTGTAATAACTCTTAAACCGCAGCCGCACCCGCGACAATCTCGGAAAGCTCTTGTGTAATAGCAGCCTGACGTGCCTTGTTGTACACCAGTTGAAGCTCATTAATGAGATCACCGGCGTTATCGGTCGCGCTCTTCATGGCCACCATACGCGCTGCCATTTCGCAGGCTACGTTCTCAACTACACCCTGATAAATCTGTGATTCGATGTAACGCATCAGCAGACCATCCAGAACCTCTTTGGAATCAGGCTCGTAGATATAATCCCAGTGATGCTCAAGCTCTTCATCATCCACCGGTTCAACAGGAATCAACTGCTGTACGAAAGGTCTCTGCGTCATCGTGTTAACGAATTCGTTTTGCACGAGGAACAACCTGTCGATATTTCCTTCTTCGTAACCGTCCAGCATGACCTTGACCGTACCAATCAGGTCAGCGATATGTGGCGCATCTCCCAGATGAGTAATCTGGGACACAATATTACCGTGACGTTTGAAGAATGCAGCAGCCTTTGATCCGATCACACAAAGGTCAATTTCGGCTCCCTGGTCTGACCACTTTTTCATGGCCTTGATAGCCTGCTTGAATACATTGATATTCAGGCCACCGCAAAGGCCACGGTCAGAGGAGATGACGATAAACCCAACCCGCTTCGGATCACGCTCAATCATGAACGGATGCTTATATTCGGGATGTGCCATTGCAAGATGCCCAATTACATTCTGGATCTTCTTGGCATAGGGACGAGTCCCTGCCATTCGCTCCTGAGCCCTGCGCATCTTACTAGCGGCAACCATCTCCATTGCCTTGGTGATCTTCTGAGTACTTTTAATACTCGTGATCTGCGTGCGTATCTCTTTTTCGCCTGCCATGGGTCAGCCCTTCTACCAGACGTTATTTGCCTTGAAGTTATCAAGGGCCTTGGTCATTTCAGCAGCAATCTCATCATTGAAATCGCCACTGTCGTTGATCTTGGCCAGCAGATCCGCACATTCGGAACGAACGTAACTCAGCATAGCGGCTTCAAAATCAACAACCTTATTTGCTGCCACATCATCCAGATAACCTTCGTTCGCCGAATACAATGAGAAGGCCATTTCAGCAATGGAAAGTGGGCTGTACTGATGCTGTTTCATCAGCTCGGTAACTCGCTCACCACGTTCCAGCTGAGCACGGGTAGCTTCATCAAGATCCGAAGCGAACTGAGAGAAAGCCGCGAGCTCACGGTACTGAGCCAGGGCGAGTCGAACACCACCACCCAGCTTCTTGATGATCTTGGTCTGAGCAGCACCACCAACACGTGATACCGAAAGACCGGCATTGATTGCAGGACGTATACCGGCGTTGAACAGATCGGTCTCAAGGAAGATCTGGCCATCCGTAATCGAGATTACGTTGGTAGGTACGAATGCAGATACGTCACCCGCCTGAGTCTCGATGATTGGCAGAGCTGTCAGAGAACCTGTTTTACCCTTAACTTCGCCATTGGTCATCTGTTCTACGTAATCGGCATTAACACGTGCTGCACGTTCCAGCAGACGAGAATGCAGGTAGAAAACATCACCAGGATAGGCTTCACGACCCGGGGGACGACGCAGCAGCAGAGAAACCTGGCGATAGGCCCATGCCTGCTTGGTCAGATCATCATAGACGATCAGGGCATCTTCACCACGATCACGGAAGTATTCACCCATCGCGCAACCAGAATATGGAGCAATGTACTGCATGGCAGCAGAGTCGGCAGCGCCCGCAGCAACGATAATGGTGTGATCCATTGCGCCATGCTCTTCAAGTTTACGAACCACATTGGCGATAGATGACTGTTTCTGACCAATCGCAACATAGATACACTTAATGCCGGTACCTTTCTGGTTGATGATCGCATCGATAGCAACAGCGGTTTTACCGGTCTGACGGTCACCGATAATCAGCTCACGCTGACCACGGCCAATGGGCACCATCGCATCGATAGATTTCAGACCGGTCTGTACCGGCTGATCAACTGACTGACGCTCGATTACACCTGGTGCAATCTTTTCAATTGGAGACTGTGCAGCTGCATCTACCGGGCCCTTGCCATCGATAGGCATACCCAGGGAGTTAACTACGCGACCCAGCATGCCCTCGCCTACGGGCACTTCCAGAATACGGCCAGTACATTTGGCTGAATCACCTTCTGAGATGTGCTTGTAATCACCCAGGATTACCGCACCTACTGAATCACGCTCCAGGTTCAGAGCCAGCCCAAATGTGTCACCGGGGAATTCGATCATCTCACCTGCCATAACATCTGCCAGGCCGTGGATGCGAATAATACCGTCTGTTACATTGACTACCGTACCTTCGGTACGTGCTTCCGCTGTTGCTTCATAACCAGCGATACGCTTTTTGATCAGTTCACTGATTTCGTTCGGATTAAGTTGCATCATCGAATCCTCTTAGCGACTCAAAGCGGTGGCGAGTTCGCCTAACCGACCTTGTATCGAGCCATCAATCACTAAATCACCTGCGTGGATTATTGCGCCACCCAGCAGAGATTCATCTACCTTACTGACAATCTTCACCTCACAGCCGAGACGTTTGTTTAACGCGGCTGCCAGCTTCTTCTCATCGTCTTTAGAAAGTGCCTGGGCTGAAATGACTTCAGCCTCAATAACACCCTTATCCTCATCCCGGTAGGCTTCGTAAAGCGTACAGATTTCGGGAATCAGACTCAGGCGATCATTTTCTGAAAGAACTTTTATAAGATTCTTGCCCTGATCATCAAGCTGACCTTCACTGATGGCTTCAAGCAGTTCTGCTTTTTGCGCTTCAGTCATTTTGGGCGAATCAAGTGCCTCGATCATGGCTTCATCCTGAACGACCGCGCTCAGGAAGGTCATCATATCGGTCCACTTATCAAAGCTGCCCTTATCCTTAGCCAGTTCGTAAACTGCCCTGGCATATGGACGTGCTATACCGGTGAGATCTGACATATTTCAGCTACCTAGATTTGTGCAGCCAGTTCGTCCAGAACACTTTCGTGTTTCTTCGCATCAATTTCAGACTTGAGGATCTTCTGAGCACCCTCAACTGCAATTGCTGCTACTTGAACACGTAACTGCTCTTTAGCGCGATTGACTTCTAGTTCAATCTCGGACTGAGCAGCTGCCTTGATGCGATCACCTTCTTCCTTGGCTGCATCTTTGGCTTCGTCAACGATTTCGTTGGAACGTTTTTGTGCCTGGGCGATGATATCTGCTGCCTGTTTCTTGGCCTCAGCGAGCTCTTCTTTAGCACGCTGCTCAGCCAGCTCTTTTTCATGCTTGCCGCGTTCAGCGGCAGCCAGGCCATCAGCAATCTTTTTCTTACGCTCTTCAAGCGCATTGATCAACGGTGGCCATATATACTTCATGACAAACCAGATGAACGCGAAGAAGAAGATACTCTGACCTATCAGCGTTGCATTGATATTCATGCCTCTACCTCGTGTTTAGGGTCTTGTTAATGCAGAAATCTGCTGGGCAGATTTAGCCGCCAACGACCGCAAACAGAACGTACAGAGAAATACCTACAGCGATCATGGGTACCGCATCAACCAGACCCATAACGATGAAGAACTGTGTACGCAGCATGGGGATCAGTTCTGGCTGGCGAGCAGCGCCTTCCAGGAAACGGCCACCCAGTACACCGATGCCGATAGCAGCACCCAGGGCACCCAGACCCATCATCAGACCACCAGCGATATACAACAGTGCTGTTGCTTCAGTCATTTTACTCTCCCATTAAGAAGTAAAAATAAAGATTAAAAAAACCAATTAGTGCTCTTCAACAGTGTGCGCCATATCCATGTACACAATGGTCAGGGTCATAAAGATGAACGCCTGCAAGGTGATAATGAGGATATGGAAGATCGCCCAGCCCAGCTGGAGGAAACCACCAAAGAGACCTAAACTCCAACCCGCGCTGTACATAATCGCGATCAGGATGAAAATTGTTTCGCCTGCATACATGTTACCAAAGAGTCGCAGAGCCAGTGATACGGGCTTGGAAATCAGCGAAACACCTTCGAGCAACAGGTTAACGGGCAGACCCCACTTACCAAAGGGGTGAAATGCCAGCTCACTCAGGAAACCGCCCAGACCCTTAACCTTGATACTGTAATAAATCATCAGCCAGAACACGCCCAGGGCCATGCCAAAGGTCACGTTAGGATCGGTAGTGGGGACAACCTTGAAATACACATGATGCGGATCGGCGCCAAATGCCGTATGTCCAATCCAGGCTGCGATCTGCGGCAACCAGTCAACGGCGATCAGATCCATCGCGTTCATCAGGAAGATCCAGACAAAGATGGTCAGGGCCATGGGGGCAACCAGGTAATTTTTCCCGGCAAAGGAGCCCTTGACGCTTGAATCGATAAACTCAACGATCCATTCAACAAAATTCTGTAAGCCACTTGGGGTGTCGGAGGTGACGGTCTTGGCTGCCTTTCTGAACAACCAGATAAAGAAAAGCCCTAAAACTAAGGACCAGGCCAGGGAGTCTACATGGAAGGCCCAGAAACCCATTTCTTTTGCTTCTTGAGCCGTATGAGCCAGACGCCATTCGCCGTCAATCTGGCCAAAGGTCATGTTCGTTAGATGATGCTTGATGTATTCACCAGAGGTAAGGGTCGCGCCGCCTGCCATGATGTTTTCTCAATCTCGATTCTATGAACCAATCTAAGACCTGCGCCAGCTGCAGAATGATAAATCCCGCAATCAACAATTTTGGCTCAAGCCTTAAAACCCCAATGCCTACCGCAAACATGGCCAGCGTGATAAAAAATCGCTCGGCCGCGGTACGATAAATTATGCGCATATTGCGCTGCAGGTCTTTGCCCGCAGTCCTGGAAGCTCTGAAGTGACCCCACTGTTGAATGACAGTGTTTATCACCACCATGGCACCCCCAAAAAGCACTGCCATGGCACTATTCAAATCCAGGACCAGAAAGGCCAATCCTACTAAGCCTGCGAGCAAAACCCCCTGAACAATAAATACTCGTTTACGCATCACTATTCAGTTTGCCCGGCGGGCCTTTAGTGTTGGTGTGTGGCCAGACGCGACCATGACACCATTCACGGTGCGCGCAGTATAAAGATTCACTTATAGAGGGTCAACAGATGAAACTTGATCCACGACAATGAAATCCCACTTGAGCTATAGGGAAGTTTTAAAGTCGTGGATAAGCTTCTGATTACAATCATGATTCAAGCGTGGGTTCGATTTTGAATATATTCAGGCACTCACCACCTTGTCTTAGTGAATATGCTCCAGTATTCCGTCCAGTTCATCCAGGCTGTTGTACTCGATTACCAGCTTTCCCTTGCCTTTATTGTTGTACTGTATGGAAATGGGGGCACCCAGTTTTTCACTCAGGCTGGACTCCAGACGCTGTACATCGGGGTTTTTATCTGTTCCTGATTTTTGAGCCTGGGCCTCTTTCTTTTGCAATATCCGCTTAACCAGCCGTTCGGTATCGCGTACCGACATGCCTTTTTTGGCCACGGTCTTTGCCGCTTCAATCTGCTGGTCACCATTCAGGGCCAACAGGGCTCGAGCATGTCCCATTTCCAGATCACCTTCATCGACCATGGCCTTGACCTCCTCGGTCAGTTCCAGGAGACGAAGCAGATTGCTCACAGCCGTGCGCGAACGACCTACCGACTCCGCCGTCTGCTGATGGGTCAGCCCAAACTCATTAATCAGGCGTTGCAGGGCATTGGCCTCTTCCATGGCATTGAGGTCTTCACGCTGAATATTCTCGATCAGTGACATGGCCGCTGCGGCCTGATCCGGTATATCACGCACGACTGCGGGTATCTCATGCAGACCCGCCAGCTGGGCCGCCCGCCAACGACGTTCACCCGCGATCAGCTCATAGCCGTCACCCACAGGGCGGAGTACGACAGGTTGAACCAGTCCCTGGGCCCTGATGGAATCGGCCAGTTCCTGCAATGCCTCGGGCCGAATATGGATACGTGGCTGATATTTCCCCCGCTGAATCTGTTCAACCGGAATATGCCGCAGATCCTTGTCGCTGGTCAGGGATTCATCTTTATCTTTACTAGCTGAACTCAGCAGGGCGTCGAGCCCGCGGCCCAGGCCTGGTTTTCTTGCCATGGAATTGCCTTTATCTCATCAGGCCGCGGATTTGGTCTCTCTGCGCAGGATCTCCCCTGCCAGGGCCAGATAGGCCATCGCGCCCTTTGAAGTCTTGTCATAGTGAATAACGGCCATACCGTGGCTGGGTGCCTCGGCGAGCCGAATATTACGCGGAATGATGGTGTTGTACAGCTTTGGGCCGAAATGCTCCTTCAACTGATTGGAGACATCATTGGCCAGGTTGTTTCTCGGATCATACAT
>JANTGN010000137.1 GCA_024762895.1 Thiotrichales bacterium | reverse complement strand
CATCCCGGGTAAAACCAGAATTTTAAACCGATTACGACCCGGGAGATGCCCACTCGCCATATCGATGGCACCGATACGAAATGCTGCCAGGGCCACGAACAGGGTACCGGCGAAATCTTCCTTCCAGCCCATTATCCCGGCCATCTCCCTGACTACAAAGGGCCGCATGCTACCGGCGCCCCGGGTAACGCAGCATCGCCTGTCGCCGGGACATTTCCGAGCATGATCAGTCCAACCCACGTCCTGGCCAGGCCCGTTTTATCGGCAATCACAGCACCATATTTGAATCGCCTGGCGCCTGAAATCCAATCGATACCACGCAGATTAAAAACTCGACACAGACCAGTAAAGAATGGCTCAGCATGTTGTAACCAGCCAGATATAACCTAAGGTATTGGGATTAATAGATAGACCCTATTCTACAGGCTATGGCTCGTAAACGTGGATCGACCTACCTGACCTGAATTATTCAACGACGGATCTATCGGTTATATTTTCGGGTCAGTTCCACGAATCTCGGCGTCAGCCCAACATCCTCATAGACCGGGTCACCGAGCTCATCCTCGGCAATAACCTGCTTACCCGGAATGTAGGGGAGGGCTACCTCGATCTCGTCCAGCGCCGCGGACAACAACTCATTCACCAGTTGCTCTTCTGAATGCCCTGGGTAAAGCTCGACCAGTGCACGAATACGCGCATGATCATAAGCCGTCATCCTGACACGCAGCTCTTTCACCAGGGGCTTGACCTTCGAACGCGACTCCCATTCTTTAATCAGGGTTTTTATCTGCTTCATTCGCCCCTCCTCGACTGTTAACAACAGGCCATGCCAAGAGCATAGTCCAAGTTCAGACGAACAGATCCAGAGGCCCTGCTCTATCTGCCAGCATTGCTCGATTTTGGAAGCACCCAGGCGCAACCCACCCCGGATCAGGAATTACTGTCTATACTTCTGATTCTACCCCTGCATAAAAACTGCGCTGTCTGCCGATCTGCGCCACAAACCAGGCATTCCAGGAGGCACCGCCCTCTGACCTGACAGGATTATCCAGATCCTGACAGCCGGTTCACAGAGGAACACCCTCAAGGAGGTGCATCATGAAAATCGCAAACACCCTGGAACAATTCCTGGTGGATCATGACATCCGTTTTAACAAGCTTCACCACCCACACTCCTCATCCAGCCAGAGCACGGCGGAATCCGCAAGGATCCCCCTGAACGAAATGGCCAAACCTGTCATTCTTGAAGACGAGCAGGGCTATGTCATGGCCGTTATCCCCGCAACCAGGCAGGTCAAGATACGAGAACTGAACAGTCTTCTGAACCGGAATCTGGGTCTGGCCACCGAGCCGGAGCTCAGGCCATTATTTAATGATTGTGAACTGGGGGCCATCCCCCCCGTAGGACAGGCCTATGGACTGACGACCATAGTAGACAGCAGCCTGAATGACTGCTGCGATGTCTATCTGGAATCCGGCAATCACGAAGATGTAGTCCACGTCCGTGATACAGAATTCCGCAAACTAATGCAGGGAACCAGGCACGCCCCGATCTGCATGCATTAACCCCAGAAACAGTCGGGCCAGGGATAGACCCTGGCCCTTGTCGCCCGGCTAAACGCAGCCAGTCGGTTTGGGCAGGCCGCCATACTTGGTGATCGGCTTCATTGGGCCGGTCATCCAGAGTTTGAACATACCTTTCTGGTCCGCACCCAGATATTTTGAAAATTTACGAATGGGTGGCACCACACCATAGGACTCGTAGTATTCCCTGGCCTTCATAATCTGTTCCCACTTTTCATCGGTGAGTTCGTAATTATCGGCCTCGGCCATGGCACGTCCGATTTCGGGGGTCCAGACATTCATGTCTGTCAGATATCCATCACCATCACGTTCTGGCAGTTCCATTAGTATCACCTCACTATATATTAAGCACCGTTTTAATCTGAGCTTATTTTATCTAATCAACCGTTAAAGAATACCTACAAATTTAGCGGTATTTAAATTTTCTCATTAATTAATCACATTGAGGCCAACCATAGCCCCAACGCCACGGCAGTCGACTGCAGGGAACACCCCCGATGCGCACGGCTCGATACATGAGCGCAGCGATCGTTCTGTAAAGATCGGCTACCTGGCCCTGGGTGAGTCCATACTCCTGACTCAGGGGCTTCGAACGCTCCAACCCGGTTGCCAGCACACAGGCCTCCAGTACACGATCGACAGTCCTGCGCGCCGCAAAACTTTCTTCAGCAGTTTCCGTTCCCCGGCCACCGGCATGATACGCACGATCATGAGTGATACAGCAGGATTCCCAGGGTGGCTTATCACCATGGACCTCACGTGCCCCAGGAAAGACTGCAACCAGATAACTCCAGCCTGCTGACAGCCCCCCACTGCAACCATCGGTAGTAAAGCCTGCAAGACTGACACCCGGCGACCGGGTAATCTGAAGCAGCTGCTGGTGACGCTCCAGTTCCAGGCGCCGCTCCAGCCCGTCCATCATATCCGTATCGAAAGCTGCCTCTGCCGCCCAGGACTGCACGGGAAGCACTAAAAGCAGCATCAGTCCAGCGCAGACCCAACTAACTACAGCCAGGAAAGGGGACTTCGATATTCTTCTTCGCATGAGGTCCATAGGCCTGTCAGATTGCTTAATAGATTTCTTCCATAGTGTCATAAACCTGCTACCTTAATAGACACATCGAACAATCACCAATAAGCAAGGGTACCACCATGCGTCATTTTATCAGCCTGCTTTTACTTTGCCTGTTTAGCCTCAGCCTGCATGCCGCCATCAAGACGGAAGAGATTCACTACGAAGTCGCCGGCAAGGAATTCACCGGTTACCTGGCCTATGACGATAGCATCACTACACCACGCCCCGGCGTTCTGGTCCTGCATGAATGGTGGGGACATAACGACTATGCGAGAAAACGCACGCGTATGCTGGCAGAGCTAGGTTACACCGCCTTTGCCCTGGACATGTATGGTACCGGTGTACTGGCCGATCACCCCGACAATGCCAAGGCCTTCATGCAGGCGATCTTTGGAGACATGGACAATACCAGGGCCCGCTTTGATGCCGCCAGAGAACTCCTTGTGAACCATGAAACCGTCGCCGGCAGCAAGATCGCAGCTCTCGGTTATTGCATGGGCGGGGGACTCTCGCTGGCCATGGCCCGCGCAGGTGAACCGCTGGATGGGGTTATCGTCGTACACGGTAGCCTGGGCACCAAGACACCGGCCCAGCCCGGCCAGATCAAGGGCAAGATCCTCGTTTTGACCGGTGCAGAAGACCCCTTTGTACCTCCCGAGCAGGTCGAGGGGTTTAAAAAGGAAATGGATGCGGCCAAGGTCGACTATGAGCTCATCAGCTACCCGGGCGCCAAGCATAGCTTCAGTGTCAAGGGTGCAGACAAGATCGGCAAACAATTTAATATGCCCCTGTCCTACAATGAGGCTGCCGACACCGACTCCTGGCAGAGAATAAAAGATTTTCTCAGGAACGTGCTCCAATAGATCTTTACCCTAACGAACCATGACTCATGGAAAAGCATCAACAGTCATAACCGGTCACCAATGACCGGTTATGACTAATTGCTTTAAATGAAGGGATTTGCCATGTTTGAAATCACAGCTACTGGACCCAATCGCTTAGACATTCGTTACAGTGGAAAACTTGACAAGGACGCCATGAAGACCGCGCTCGATGATCTGATCCAGCAATCCGAAGGCATAGAACATGGAACAATGCTCTTTACGGTTGGCGATTACGCCCTGCCGTCGTTGGATGCCATCGTGCTAGAGATGACCTACATTCCTCATCTTTTCAAATTCATCAAACAATTTGATCGTGCCGCCGTCCTGGCCAATCAGGGCTGGCTACAAAAAGTCAGTGAACTTGAAGGTCTTCTACTACCCGGACTTAAGATCAGGGCATTTAATCTCGACCAGGAGGCCGAAGCAGAGGCCTGGCTGTCTGGCCAGTCCTGAACGGCTGCCGTGACAGGAGAAGTAACGTGAGCAACTTAGAACAGAACAAGAAAACGGCCACCGGGTTCTACGACCTTATGTTCAATCAGAACAATCCCCGCGCAGCCATTGAGCGCTATGCAGGCGAGGAATACATCCAGCATAATCCTCATGTGGCCGATGGCAAGGAGGCCTTTATTGAATACTTCGAACGCATGGCCAGGGACTATCCGGGCAAACGGGTCAGCTTCAAACGCATCATTGCTGAAGGGAACCTTGTCGTTTTGCATTGCCACCAGGAGTGGCCCACGGACAGGGAGCGCGACTGGGCAGGCATTGATATTTTCCGCCTGGACGAAAATGGAAAAATCGTAGAGCACTGGGACGTGCTGCAGATCATTCCCGAAGCACCCGCAAACTCAAACACCATGTTTTAGAGTTTATTACTCATTAAAACACCAGGATTTCTACTACTATCCTAAAGCGGTAATTAACGATGCCTTACTTTCAGTGGACATATCGCTATAAAGCGGACATCGGTCGATCTGGGCGATAGAACTTAAACTTTGCTACTCAATACCCCTATCTGATCAAGTGGACTACACATTTTATCAGTGTCACGACTTGCCGAGAATGTATAACGAGATATCAGATCGCTATCTGATTGATTTTATTTTATTTACAGTGCTATAAAGGAATCTAACTATAAATGTATAACGAGATATGAGGTCTCGTTAATATAACTGTTAGAGCACAAAAGACATCGAGACGGTAATGTTATCTGCACTTAAAAAATCAGTCCACAGTAAACCCACATTTTCAGAAATCCAGGCAAATGTTCTAGCGGGGTTAACGGTAGGTATCATAGCTCTCCCGCTATCAATGGCATTGGCTATCGCATCTGGAGTAGCACCTCAGCATGGATTATACACGGCTATAGTAGCAGGAATTATTACCGCTCTTTCAGGCGGTTCAAAAGTAAATATATCAGGCCCTACAGCTGCATTTGTTGTCGTACTATTACCCATTGTTCACCAATACGGTATCGGAGGACTGTTGATGAGCGGCCTGATGGCCGGATTTATTCTCATTTTAATGGGTGTTGGAAAGCTCGGTAAATTAATTGAAGT
This sequence comes from Thiotrichales bacterium, assembly GCA_024762895.1. Taxonomy (GTDB): domain Bacteria; phylum Pseudomonadota; class Gammaproteobacteria; order J044; family J044; genus JANTGN01. The sequence goes on along the minus strand of JANTGN010000137.1, from coordinate 2,006 downwards.
GGTACCCTATCCGGTAACCGTAGGGTTTACGGCCGGCATTGGTGTGGTCATCGCGACTTTCCAAATCAAAGATTTTCTGGGTCTCAATATTGAAGCCATGAATGGGCACTATTTAGACAAACTGTCACTGATCATTCACGCGCTACCCTCCATTGATTGGCAAGAAGCCTTAATTGGTATATTGACGCTGGCGGTATTGACTGTGTGGCCAAAATTTCGATCAAAAGTGCCTGGGCATCTTATTGCTTTATTAATCGGTAGCATTTCTGCGTGGATACTTTCCTATTTTTATGCGGATTTTTCGGTGGCCACTATTGGTAGTCGCTTTACATATGAGGTTAATGGTCTGTTCGGACATGGTATTCCGCCTATCCTGCCTACCTTCGAGTGGCCATGGAATTTACCGGGAGCTGATGGTAAACCTATCGGCTTGAGTTTCGAGCTGATCCGTGTGTTATTACCAGCAGCTATCACGATTGCTATTTTAGGTTCTTTGGAATCACTGTTATGCGCTGTAGTAGCCGATGGCATGTCAGGAAAAAAACACAACCCTAATGATGAACTTATCGGTCAGGGTATCGGAAACATGATTTCGCCATTACTGGGCGGGCTACCAGCAACGGCTGCCATTGCCAGAACTGCCGCGAGTGTCAAATCAGGAGGAAGCCTGCCGCTAGCTTCCGTCATTCACGCTTTATTCATTCTCGTTAGCATATTACTTTTCGCCTCTGTCCTTGCATACATCCCCATGGCTTCAATGGCGGCGTTGCTATTGATGGTTGCATGGAATATGAGTGAGGCAAAACATTTCGTAAGAACTGTAAAAATAGCACCAAGGGATGATGTGGTTGTTCTTCTGTTGTGCTTTTCCTTAACCGTTCTGTTCGACATGACTGTTGCCGTTGCCGTCGGCATGGGTTTGGCGGCCATGCTGTTTATCAGAAGAAGTATTAGTCTGACTCAGTCATCCACCCATGAGCAAGAACACGGAGGATATCAGTTACCGGATAGCATTGTTGTTTATGACATAAACGGCCCCCTTTTTTTTGGATCCGCGCAAAAAGCATTGAAAACGGTTTCATCAGTAAGACCGGATGTGCGTGTGATTATAATGGACATGACGGAAGTCACGATGTTAGATATGAGCGCAATCGTTGCAATGGAGTCCATCTGGAATGATTTGCAGAAGAAGAATATAGGTATGGTGATAAATGGGTTACAGCCACGTATGATTTTGAAACTCAGGCGTGCAGGCATACGGAAGAAGGTTGGAAAAGTGGAATTTTCAAGATCACTCGAAGAGGGATTCATTACAGCTCAAAAAATGCTCTAACAAGCACATGTACTCGAACAGAAAAAAGCGCCGCTCGTTCCTCGCTATGCTTTTTCTGCCGGTGATGTAAGGCGTTAAGTGTCTTTAATTAGGAACACTCTATTGAATTCAGAAAATGATGAAATTTATGCCTGCCGCCCAATACTAGCAGTAAGCAATGTTGCAACTAGTATTAGATACTATCGTGACGTGCTGGGGTTCAAAGTAGGTTGGGCATGGTCTGATGATACCAGCTCTTTCTTGGAGGTCGATGACGAATCTGCACCATCTTTTGCGCTTGTTGGTCGCGGTAAAATCCAAGTTATGCTGGCTGAAACTGGTCAGGGAACTCGCGGTACATGGTTGCATCTTGATGTTAAAACTGCGGATGATATTGATGACCTTTTTCACGAGTGGTCGAATAGTGCGGCCAATATAATTGAGGCTCCTAGTATCCGTGCCTGGGGTATGTATGAAATGAGAATCCAGGATTTAGACCAAAATGTATTCCGGGTATCGTCACCCCTAAGAGAGGCCACTTAACAAGCGACTGTGATCCCAAGTCAACCTTTTAGGCGTTTAAGTCGCTCGCTATGTTCGCTGAGACGCCCAACACTCCGCGCCTTAATGCGCATGGCTTTTCCATTGTTGCGCAAACCGCGCTGCGCCCTGGCCGCCCCTTAACACGGCGCTG
>JANTGN010000136.1 GCA_024762895.1 Thiotrichales bacterium | reverse complement strand
ATGCCTCCCAAGGGTGGTCGTGCCGATCTCTCTGATGCCGATATCAAGGCCGCGGTGGATTACATGATCGCCGAGAATAAATAAGGCGCTTGCCTTATTGATGAAAACGCCTGCCTTCTGGCAGGCGTTTTTTTATGCCTGAAATCAGTGAATCAGGTAACGTCCGCCGGTGGCGATGGCGATGGTCAGTAGCCCCAGGATGGTGTTGATACCGACCATCATACGAATCTTGGCCAGCTGTTTGCCGCCTTCCGGCCAGTTTTCGGCGCTGACCGCCTTTTTCAGACGCTTGTAGGGGGCAAAGAATACGTGCAGGTAGATGGCCATCATCAGCAGGCCCAGGCCGTTCATGATGTGTATGTACAGGGGCAGATTGCCAAAGCCGCCGAACTTGAAGATCATCCAGTAACCGCTGATCAGGATCAGGGAAATAGCGAGCCAGACCCAGGGAAAGAATCGCTTGAAGGTGGCCACCCAGAGAGGCAGTCTCAGGGGAGGTTCAAGGACTTCGACGGCAGCCGGACGCAGGGCCTGGTGAGCGAAAAACATACCGCCCACCCAGACAACAACGGAAAGGACGTGTAAAGCGATAGCAAGTGACATGGTTTCTCCTTGGTAGTTTCTGATGGCCCCTGATCGAAGGGATCAAACAGGGGTTCAGGCCTGGAAAGCATAACCGATTCTGCATGTAGAGAATAAGCCAGTTTTGCGGGGTTATTTGCCGGTGATTTCAGGGCCGGACTCGGGTATGATGGCCTGCTTTATTTCTACGACTATTAATGAATGAGGTTGCCCCCCATGGCAAAAGACAATCTGATCGCACCTTCCATCCTGTCTGCTGATTTTGCCCGCCTGGGTGAGGAAGTCGATAACGTAATCAAATCCGGTGCCGATGTCGTCCATTTCGATGTCATGGACAACCATTATGTTCCTAACCTGACCATCGGCCCGCTGGTTTGTGAGGCCCTGCGTAAGCATGGCGTCACGGCGCCCATTGATGTGCATCTGATGGTCAAGCCTGTGGATCGCATTATTCCGGATTTTGCCAAGGCCGGTGCCAGCTACATCACCTTCCATCCCGAGGCCTCTGATCATATCGATCGTAGCCTGCAGCTGATCCGTAATGAGGGTTGTAAGTCCGGTCTGGTCTTCAACCCCGCTACACCGCTGTCTTACCTGGAATACGTCATGGATAAGGTCGATATGATCCTGCTGATGTCGGTAAACCCCGGTTTTGGTGGTCAGTCCTTCATCCCTGCCACCCTGGACAAGTTGCGCCAGGCGCGCAAGATGATCGATGATTCCGGGCTGGATATTCGTCTGGAAATCGACGGTGGTGTGAAGGTCGATAATATCCGCGAGATCAAGGAAGCAGGCGCCGACACCTTTGTGGCCGGTTCGGCCGTCTTTGGTGCGGCCAGCGACTCCGATCCCAACACCTATGATACGGTCATCAAGGCCTTCCGTGACGAACTGGCCAAGGCCGGTAGCTAAGCCTGAATGAGGCTCAGGGCTGCCTTGTCCATGCTGAAGAAAAAACCAAAAATGGTACTGATCGATGTGGACGGCACGCTGGTTGATAGCGTGCCGGACCTGGCCTATTGCGTCGACGAGATGATGGATCGTCTGGGCATGCCCCGACGAGGTGAGGCCTCGGTTCGTCAGTGGGTGGGTAATGGTGTGGAAAGACTGGTCCGTCGCGCCCTGATCAATCAGCTCGATGGCGAGCCCGATGAGGCCCTGTTTGAGAAGGCCATGCCTATCTTCATGGACCTCTATGCCGAAAACACCTCCCAGCGCAGTTGCCTGTATCCCGGTGTGGCAGAAGGTATCGCCTATCTGAAGCGGGCGGGTTATCGCCTGGGCTGCGTCACGAACAAGGCGGAGCAATTCACGATGCCGCTGCTGACTGACCTGGGTCTTATCGATAATTTCGAGATTGTTGTTAGCGGTGATACCCTGCCAAAGAAGAAGCCCGACCCCATGCCTCTTCTGCACGCCGCAGAGGCCCTGGGTGTCACGCCTGCAGAGTCCATGATGCTGGGTGATTCCATGAGCGATGTGAAGGCGGCCAGAGCGGCCGGCTTTCAGATCGTCTGCATGAGCTATGGGTACAACCATGGCGTGGATATTCGCGATTCAGAGCCTGATGCCGTGATCGACTCGATGTCGCAGCTTCAGGGCTTGCTCGAAGCGGCGGCTTAGGTAAAGATAGCCCTATGTTCATGCACATTCAGATCCGCAGGGGGCTTTTACACGACACACGATGGTGAAGCTATCGAGTGGAAACCTTGTGTAAATATCTTTTGACGATCTGGATGTGAGTGATGAATCAGGAACAGTTTGAATCCTATACGGCGCAGGGCTTTAATCGCATACCCCTGTCGCGTGAGGTACTGGCGGATCTCGATACCCCGCTGAGTACCTATCTGAAGCTGGCCAAGGGGCCTTATTCCTATCTGTTTGAATCCGTGCATGGTGGCGAGAAATGGGGCCGCTATTCCATTATTGGCCTGCCCTGCCAGAGCCTGCTGCGTGTACATGGTGAGACCATCACCCTGGAGCGTGATGGTGCGGTCATCGAGACCATCGAGGTAGCCGATCCCCTGGCCTGGATCGAGGAGTTTCAGGGGCGATACAAGGTGCCGGATGTGCCAGGCCTGCCTCGATTTACCGGCGGGCTGGTTGGCTATTTTGGCTACGACACCATTGCCTATATCGAGCCGCGCCTGAAGGCAGAAAAGCCGGATCCCCTGGGCTCACCCGATATCCTGCTCATGCTGTCCGAAGAGGTGGTCGTCTTTGATAACCTGAGTGGTCGGTTATTTATCATCGTCCATGTCGAGCCCGATAACAGGCAGGCCGGTGAGCAGCGGCTAGATGAAATTGAACAGCAGTTGCGGGCCCCCGTTGATCTGGCTACCCATGAGTGTCCTGCTCGGCATGTCACGGAGGATGAGTTTATCTCCGGGTTCACCGAGGAAGGTTTCAAGGATGCCGTCAGGAAGGCCAAGGAATACATCGTGGAAGGCGATATCATGCAGGTCGTCCTCTCGCAGCGCCTGTCGATTCCCTTTGAGGCCCCCTCGCTGGACCTGTATCGTGCCCTGCGTAGCCTCAATCCCTCACCCTATATGTATTACCTGGACCTGGATGATTTCCAGATCGTCGGGTCATCGCCGGAGATCCTGGTCCGACTCGAGGATGAGGAGGTCACCGTTCGGCCTATCGCGGGAACCCGACGCCGGGGTTACACCGAAGAAGAAGATCGCGCACTGGAAGAAGAACTCCTGGCCGATCCCAAGGAGCTGGCCGAGCACCTGATGCTCATCGACCTGGGTCGAAATGATGCCGGGCGAGTCAGTGTCACTGGCTCGGTCAAGCTGACCGAGAAGATGGTGGTCGAACGTTATTCCCATGTCATGCATATCGTCTCCAATGTGACCGGACAACTGGTCCCCGGCGAGTCCGCTATCGATGTATTGCGCGCCACCTTCCCGGCCGGGACCGTCAGCGGCGCCCCCAAGATCAGGGCCATGGAGATCATCAACGAACTCGAACCCGTCAAGCGTGGGGTCTATTCGGGAGCGGTGGGCTACCTGGCCTGGAACGGCAATATGGACACGGCCATCGCCATCCGCACGGCCGTGATCAAGGACGGCAACCTGCATATCCAGGCTGGTGCCGGCATCGTCTATGATTCAAAGCCCGATCTGGAATGGAAAGAAACCATGAACAAGGCCCGAGCCATCTTCAGGGCCGTCACCATGGCCGAATCCGGACTGCGTGTGGATGTGGAGGAGGCCTCATGATCCTGATGATCGATAACTACGATTCGTTTACCTACAACCTGGTGCAGTACCTGGGTGAACTGGGTGCCGATGTCGAGGTGCATCGCAACGACGAGATCACCGTTGAACAGGTGGGGGAGATCAATCCGGAGCGCATCATGATTTCACCCGGTCCCTGCACACCGAATGAAGCCGGAATCTCGCTGGAACTGATCAAGGCCTATGCCGGCAAGTTGCCGATCCTGGGCGTGTGCCTGGGGCACCAGAGTATCGGCCAGGCCTTTGGCGGTAAGATCGTGCATGCCCGTGAGATCATGCACGGTAAGACCTCCATGATCAAACACCTGGGTCAGGGGGTATTCACTGGTCTGGCCAATCCCTTCGAGGCGACCCGCTATCATTCCCTGGTCATTGAGAAGGAGACTCTGCCCGATTGTCTGGAGATCACGGCCTGGACCGAAACCGAGGCCGGCGACATCGACGAGATCATGGGGGTACGTCACAAGGAATTCGCGATCGAGGGGGTGCAGTTTCATCCCGAGTCCATACTCACAGAGCATGGACATGATCTGTTAAGAAATTTTCTCGAAATGAAAAGCGGGGCCTGATCATGGATATGCAAAAAGCGATTCAGACGGTCGTGGATCGGGTTGATCTCACCATGGGTGAGATGTCTACGGTTATGCGTTTGATTATGACGGGTGAAGCAACCCCGGCACAGATCGGCGGTTTTCTGATCGGCCTGCGCATGAAGGGTGAGACGGTTGAGGAGGTCACGGCGGCCGCCAGTGTCATGCGTGACCTCGCAGCCCCGGTTCAGGTGGACAAGGACCACCTGGTCGATATCGTGGGCACCGGTGGGGATAGTTCCCACACCTTCAATGTTTCCACCGCCAGTTGTTTTGTGCTCGCCGCTGCCGGTGGCCGGGTCGCAAAGCATGGTAATCGCTCGGTATCCAGCTCCTCGGGTAGTGCCGATGTCCTTGAGGCTGCCGGAGTGAAGCTGGAACTCGGTCCGGAACAGGTTGCGCAGTGCATTAATGAGCTGGGTGTCGGCTTCATGTTTGCCCCCATGCATCATAGCGCCATGAAACATGCCATAGGTCCCCGTAAGGAGATGGGGGTCAGGACTATATTCAATGTGCTCGGTCCGCTGACCAACCCCGCCGGAGCGCCCAATCAGTTACTGGGCGTCTATGCCCAGGAGTGGGTCGAACCCCTGGCCGAGGTACTCAAACAACTGGGCAGCCGCCATGTCATGGTCGTGCATTCGGAAGATGGCCTGGATGAGATCAGTATCGGCGCCCCTACCCAGGTGGCGGAGCTCAAAGACGGCGTCATCAGGAACTATGTGATCGCTCCCGAGGACTTTGGACTGCAGCGGTCGGGTCTGGAAGCGCTGAAGGTGGGCACTGCGCAGGAAAGTCTGGATATGATCCTTTCGGTCTTTGCCAATAAGGCAGGCCCCGCCAGGGACATCATCCAGCTCAATGCCGGGGCGGCGATCTATGTGGCCGGTCTGACGGATAGTCTGGAGGAAGGCGTTGCCAGGGCGGGAGAGGTGATTGCCAGTGGTGAGGCCAGGGCCAGGCTCGATGCCCTGGTGAATCTTTCTCAATCGATCTGACCGAGTGAAACATCTTAAACCCACCACCTTTGGCGCCAGACAAAAGAGTTATGACTGATACCCCTGATATCTTAAAGAGAATACTCAGCCGTAAGGTGGAGGAAATCGTAGCGTGCTCGGAGCAGGTCCACATCGATGCCCTACGCGAACGAGCCCAAAGCGCATCGGCGGTCAGGCCGTTCGTTGGTGCAATAGAAGAAAAGATCCAGAAGGGTGAGGCGGCCGTCATAGCCGAGATCAAAAAGGCCTCGCCCAGCAAGGGTGTATTACGCGAAGATTTTCGCCCCGCAGAAATTGCACAAAGTTATGAGCAGCATGGCGCTGCCTGCCTGTCGGTACTGACGGACAGGGACTTCTTCCAGGGTGGCGATGAGTATCTGATCGAGGCACGCGCGGCCTGCCAGCTGCCGGTCATACGTAAGGATTTTATCATTGATCCCTACCAGGTCGTTGAGGCCAGGGCGATTGGTGCCGACTGCATCCTCTTGATCGTGGCGGCCCTGGAAGATGCACAGATGGAAGAGTTGATGCGTCTGGCCCATGAGCTGGGTATGGATGTACTGGTCGAGGTGCATGATGCCGAAGAGCTGCAGCGTGCCCTGCGTCTTGATACGCGCCTGATCGGTGTTAATAATCGCAACCTGCGCACCTTCGAGACCTCGCTCAATACGACCCTGGATCTGCTGGACCAGATTGCCGATGACCGCATCGTGGTCACCGAAAGTGGTATCCTCAAACCCGAAGATGTGCAGCGCATGCGTGAGCATCAGGTCAATGCCTTCCTGGTGGGCGAGGCCTTTATGCGGGCCGATGATCCGGGAGCCGAACTGGCCCAATTATTCAAAGGGTAATCCATGGATATCGTCTATATACGTGATCTGGAAATCGAAACCGTCATCGGTATCTATGACTGGGAGCGTCAGATCCAGCAGACCATACGCATCGACCTTGAAATGGGTACGGACATTCGTCGTGCCGCTGTGACCGACTCGATCGAGGATACCCTTAACTACAAGGCTGTGGCCAAGCGCATTATACGCTATGTGGAAGAGACGCAGCCCGATCTGGTCGAAACCCTGGCCGAGAATATTGCCTCGATTGTCATGAACGAGTTCGGTGTGCCCTGGTTACGTCTGACCCTGGGTAAGCCGGGTGCCGTCAGGCGTTCCCGAGAAGTGGGCATCATCATCGAGCGCGGCAGCAGGGCCTGATGGCCAGGATCTATATCAGCCTGGGCAGTAACATCGAGCCAGTGCGGCATCTGCACAATGCCCTGGCCTGCATGCGGCATCATTTTTTCAATATACGCCTGTCACCGGTCTACGAGAACGAGGCCGTTGGGTTCGAAGGTGCCCCTTTCTGGAATCTCGTCGCGGAATGCGAAACGACCCTGGGTCCCGAAGACGTCTCCAGGGAGCTGAAGTCTATTGAGGACAAAAATGGCCGCCTGCGTGATGGCCCTAAGTTCTCATCACGTACGCTGGACCTGGATCTGCTGCTGTATGATGATCTGGATCTCAGGGAACAGGGTATGGATGTGCCGCGTGATGAAATTAACAAGTATGCCTTCGTGCTCAAGCCGCTGAGTGATCTTGAACCTGATCTCAGGCATCCCATCAGTGGCGAGACCATGAAGGCGCTCTGGGAGAAGATGGTTCCTGATGCCCAGCCCATGATGGTGGTCGAGGTTGATTTGATGCAGGGTGAGGGTGAGTAGGAGGCATTAGCTTCCTTAGTATTTTAAGAGCCAATTCAAAGGCGTTTCGCTCTCCACTTTGTG
>JANTGN010000135.1 GCA_024762895.1 Thiotrichales bacterium | reverse complement strand
ACCAGAAAATCGGGATGGTTCATGTCGACACGCAGGACATGGGTCCAGTGGTTTTCACTCTCCAGGGTGACCAGGTAGTTGTAGGGCGACATCAACGCCAGTTCGGCGATATAGCGTATGGAGTGACCTGGGTCCACGGTGATCATAATGGCATCGATCTCGTGGATCATATTGGTTAAGCCGATAGAGTCTCTTTCTTCCAGTAATCGAACCAGGTATTCCTCGAAGAAGTCAGAATTCTTCTTGTCGCCGTTACGCGCGAAAGATAGTGAGTGCGACATGATGTTGCTCCCTGTACTGAATAGGTTGTTAAGGTTTCACCCCGCTCAGGTCGTCTGATCTGGCGGAGTCATCATCTGCCCAGCCTGCTGTGCCACTGGAAACTCTATGGGTTGCTGTTCCTGCGTATTACTCTCAAAGGGGGGAAGCCCACGGAATACGGCGTTGATCCCGGAATTCCAGGATTCTCGTAGATTGATCAGATAAGGGTCTGTTTCATCAAAACTACAGCGGCAATTGAGTTTCAAGGCATCTTTTTCATAGGTGGCGACCTCAAATGGAGGGCCCACAGTGATATTGGAACGGGTGGTGGCATCGAGTGATACCAGACACAGTCGTGCTCCCTCGGCCAATGACAGACCTGGATTGGCGATCCTGTCCAGTGCCGGTTTGCCATACTTGCTTTCTCCAATCTGAAGGTAGGGTGTCTGTGGAGAAGAGGTAATGTAGTTGCCCTGGGGATAGATCAGCATCAGACCATGGGGTTGTCCTTTAATCTGTCCTCCAATCAGGAGGGTCGTCTCACCGCTAACACCCGTATGGGAAAGGGCGTGACTATGTTGCAGCTGAACCTCCTGGCTGATCTTCCCTACGTATTCGGCTGCCTCGAACAGGTATTTGACATTGCTGAGGTTGGTGCCACCCGTGGGGTAATCAATATCGCGTTGTATATGATTAATGACTTCCTGTGTCGTGGCCAGATTACCGGCAGAGAGAATGACAAAGAGTCGGTCTTCTGCGGGTGTGAATAGATGCATCTTGCTATAGGTGGTAACGTAATCGACGCCCGCATTGGTGCGGGAATCCGATGCGAATACCAGTCCCTCATCAAGACTTAGTCCGAGACAATAGGTCATATGCTAATCCATAGGAATACTAACTGGAATATATGTTTAGTATGGTCTTAAATTCATGATCAATAAACCCCTGTCGTGGAATTGGGCATTGAATCTTTAATGAAGGGTGAGTCTTTTTTGCACATCATTGGTGCGGCAGAAAATATTGTTTTGCCAGTACCCCATGAAAACGCAGTATGGACAGCTGAAGTTCATCAATGAATTGATGTAGTTCATCCTGTTTCAGGGCATCCATATTTTTTCGCCTGAGTTTCACTTCAAGTCTCCTCAGAGATTTCAAAGGCACCGCGTTATGCGGAAGCATCCCCACACTCTCTTCTACTGAACTGATGCAATGGGCAAATGCCCTTGGGAACAGCGTATCATGAAACAGAAATTCCAGGATGGGGACCCGGCTAACACGAACCTGAATCTTGCGTCGATAGATAGAATAGGCAGACAGAGATTTGAGTATGCCAATCCACTGTACGCTCTCCAGGCTCCGTGATTCAAAGAGTTCATCAGCATCGGGTAACAGGTCGGTTGAGCGAACATCGAGAATTCGGGTTGTCATATCGGCACGTTCAAGACTTCTGCCAATCCGCAGGAAGTGCCAGCCTTCATCACGATACATGATCGTGGCTAGCAGCCCGTTCAGTTGCTGGGAGCCAGTGATGATGCCATCCAGGTAGTCATCGCGGCCTTTTTTGGTTAATCCGGACTGGGCCTCTTCCCTGGCGAAGAGATAGAGCTCGTTGAGTTTCTCCCATGCCGTGCGGGGCAGGATCTCTCTTATCGTGCGGCAATTTTCTCGGGCATTTACCAGGGTGCTGAGGATGGAGCTCGGATTATGGGGGTCGCTGATGAGAAATTTGACGACATTACGTTCGGTCGTTTCCTTATAGGTCTGGAAATATTCCTGTTCAAGGCCTGTTATCCAGATCAGCGGTTCCCAGCCGGGAGATATCCCCTTGGGCGAGTCCAGCACCAGATGTGAATTGACCCGTACCAGGCGCGCGGTATTTTCGGCCCGCTCCATATAGCGTCCGGCCCAGTAAATAGTTTCAGCAACACGAGATAACATATTTAATTCCCTGTGTCCGGCACAATCCAGGTATCTTTGGATCCGCCACCCTGAGATGAATTGACGACTAAAGATCCTTTGCGCAGTGCTACACGGGTGAGTCCGCCGGTGGTAACAGTGGTTCGTTTCCCACTGAGAATGAAGGGCCTCAGATCAACATGACGTGGCTCCAGGTTGTTGCCAGCTATAGTCGGTACGGTAGAGATGCCCAGGGTAGGCTGGGCAATATAGTTCCTGGGATTTCTTTTAATAAGCCTTTCAAACTCATCGCGCTCGGCCTTAGTGGAATTCGGCCCGATGAGCATGCCATAACCACCGGATTCATTGGCCGGTTTAATCACCAGCTTCTCCAGATTGGCCAGTACAAATTCACGTTCTTCTTTATACATGCAGCGATAGGTAGGTACATTGGGTATACCCGGTTCTTCATTCAGATAATAGCGAATAATATCTGGTACAAAGGCATAGACGACCTTGTCGTCAGCCACGCCGGCCCCTGGTGCATTGGCCAGGCCTACGTTACCTGCCTTCCAGGCACGCAGAAGTCCCGGTACCCCAAGCATGGAGTCTTTATTAAAGGCCTCTGGATCCATAAATTCATCGTCAATCCTGCGATAAATCACATCAACACGTTGCGGTCCGGCAACGGTGCGCATATAGATACAGTCGTCACTGTCGACGAATAAGTCGCTACCCTGGACCAGCTCTGCTCCCATTTGGTGCGCAAGGTAGGCATGCTCGAAGTAGGCCGAGTTATAGATGCCTGGTGTCAAGACTACAACCTCGGGACGTTTGATCTTCCTCGGAGAGATGGAAGTTAGCATGTCATGCAGTTGGGTCGGATAATCATCAACAGGTAAAGGGGCATAGGTCTCAAACAGTTCGGGAAACACGCGCTTGGTGACCTGTCTGTTTTCCAGCATGTAAGAAACACCGGAGGGAACTCGCAGGTTGTCCTCCAGGACATAGACGGTACCATCGGCATCACGAACCAGGTCAGAACCACAGATATGGGCCCAGACTCCCGAAGGTGGTGTAATGCCTACGCATTGTGGTCGAAAGTTTTTGGAGTCGGCCAGCACTTCTTTGGGAAATACACCATCCTTGATGATCTGCTGATCATGGTAGAGGTCATTGATGAATAAATTTAATGCCTTAACACGTTGAATCAGCCCGGCCTCGATGCTGTCCCATTCCGACTTGGGAATAATCCTGGGTACGATATCAAAGGGCCAGTTACGATCGATAGTGCCCTCTTCCTCTGTATACACCCTAAAGGTTATGCCCATTTCCTTAATGGCCAGATCGGCTGCCGCCTGCCGTGCAGTGAGTTCCTCCTCATCCATTTTTCGAAAGAGCCTGATGAGTTCCTTGCTATAACTGCGCGCACGGTTTTTTCCTGACAGGGTCTCATCATAAAACCGGCCGGGGTCATACTCTGTCAGATCAATAGGCATTTCGTCTTTACCATTTCTTTATCCTCAACTATTGCTATATCTTAGATCCAGCGTGAACGGATGATCGGGATTCACCGGCTTATTTTTAATTTTGAGCTTTCCACCCGTATGTCCTATAGGCGAGAATCGTGCCAACCTTCTCGACTCAGCCTCATACGCGTTGACCGGGAAGGTTTCTGGATTAAGGCCTCCCGGATGGGCGACATGATAGGTACAGCCGCCCAGGGAGCGCATGGCCCAACGATCGATGACGTCAAAGACCAGGGGTGAGTTGATGGGCAGGGTAGGGTGCAGTCCTGAGACGGGATCCCAGGCCTTGTAGCGGACACCGGCCACATATTCACTTCGTTCACCCGTGCTTCTCAGGGGTATGATCTGTCCATTGCAGGCAATGATATGTCGGCCCTTGGTCATACCGCGTACCTTAATCTGTAACCGTTCAACAGAGGAGTCGACAAATCGTGAGGTACCCTGGGCCGTGATTTCTTCCCCCAGAACATGCCAGGGCTCGATAGCGAATCTGAGTTCGAGCTCGATATCATCAATATTAATGCGTCCATAATGAGGAAATCGGAATTCCGTAAAGGGGTCAAACCATTCATGTTCCATCGGGTAACCCCAGCGCCTGAGGTTGTCGATGACATCAGCCATATCCCGCTCCACATAGTGGGGTAACATAAAGCGGTCATGCAATTCGGTGCCCCAGTGAACGGGTTTTTCCTCGTAGGGTGTTTTCCAGAAGCGGGATACCAGGGTGCGCAGTAACAGGTTTTGAACTACTGACATGCGGGCATGTGGTGGCATTTCAAACCCGCGAAATTCGACCAGTCCCAGACGCCCTGTTGCTGAGGCCGGTGAATACAGTTTATCGATACAGAACTCTGCACGATGGGTATTTCCGGTCATGTCAGCCAGTAGATTGCGCATGACCCTGTCAACTATCCAGGGTGAAGGTATCTCACCCTTAGGAATCTGTTGCAGGGCAATCTCAAGCTCATAGAGGCTGTCATCACGGGCCTCATCGACACGAGGTGCCTGTGAGGTAGGACCGATAAACAGACCCGAGAACAGATAGGAGAGTGCGGGATGGTTCTGCCAGTAGCGAATCAGGCTGCTGAGAAGTTCGGGTTTGCGTAGGATTGGGCTATCGGCTGGTGAGGGGCCGCCCAGCGTTACGTGATTACCCCCGCCGGTACCGGTATGCCGACCATCCAACATGAATTTCTCGGTACCCAGGCGTGATTGATGCGCCTCTTCGTAGAGTGTCTCGGTGTTCTCAACCAGGTCTTTCCAGTTATCGGTGGGTTGTATGTTGACCTCGATGACTCCGGGGTCCGGTGTGACTGAAAACCGTTTCAGTCGGTGATCATGGGGGGCATCGTAGCCTTCAAGGATGATAGGCTGGTCAAGCTCCCTGGCAATAGTCTCTATTTGTCCGATCAGTCCCAGCCAGTGATTGAGTTGAGAGATGGGGGGCAGGAAGATATGGAGATGACCATTTCTGGGTTCGACACACAGGGCAGTCCTGACAAAAAACTTACTTTCATCTTCCGCGTCATCGGCAACACCCTGCTCCGTACGGTGATCCATACCCTTATAAGTTGGTTTGAATTGTGTGTAACGATCGCTGATAGCGCCGGGCAGGGTTTCATGTTCGGCAAAGGGGTCTGCATCGATATGTTTATGCCGATCCTTTTCCTTTTGCCAGAGCAGGCTGTCGAGGGGTAATCTGAAGCCCATGGGAGAGTCACCGGGCATCAGAAACATATGCTCACGGCTGAATTCCCAGTGAGAACTGACCCAGCGCTGTTCAACCGGATCCCAGGCCATGGGGAGGGCATAACCTACGACCTGGTCAAGACCCTGTTCAAAGACTCGTCGTACACGATCTCTATCAATCTTATTGGATAGTTTATTGTCCAGCACATCGACGTTCTTCGGCAGGGTGCCTTCCTTCCACAGGTAATACAGGGCATCTTCAAAACCCGGTATGACGTGTGAAGAAGCAATGCCCAGCTGTCTGGCCAGGGCCTGGGCAAAGGACTCAGCATGATCCGATGTGGAACGACCAGCTTGTATCGGGTCAGCAATCAGTTCCGGGGCGTCCCAGACGGGTACACCGTCCGCCCTCCAGTAACAGCCCAGTGCCCATCTTGGCAGGGGTTCACCCGGGTACCATTTCCCCTGTCCATGATGCAGCACGCCACCTTGGGCAAATTTTTTCCACAGCCTTCTGAGTATGACTTCAGCCCGTTCTCTTTTATGTTGTCCCAGGGCCTCGATATTCCATTGCGCCCCATCCATATCATCAATCGAGACAAAGGTGGGTTCGCCCCCCATGGTCAACCTGACATCGTTGGCCTTGAGTTCGGCCTCGACTTGTTCGCCCAGTGCCATCACGGCCTGCCATTGCTCTTCGGTATAGGGCTTGGTGACACGAGGGTCCTCATGAATTCGAGTCACGGTGTTCTCAAACTCGAATTCGACTTCGCATTCATCGACGGCCCCAGTCACGGGGGCAGCGCTGACTGGGTCAGGTGTACAGGCAAGCGGAATATGACCTTCTCCGGCAAAGAGGCCCGAGGTGGGGTCCAGCCCGATCCAGCCCGCGCCCGGGATATAGACCTCGGCCCAGGCATGCAGGTCGGTGAAATCTTTTTCGGGCCCTGAGGGACCATCCAGTGATTTAACATCGGGCGTTAGCTGTATCAGATAGCCTGAAACGAACCGGGCAGCCAGACCCAGATGCCGGAGGATCTGTACCAGTAACCAGCCAGTGTCACGGCAGGACCCCATTCGGCGTTCCAGGGTCTCCTCACAGCTTTGAACCCCGGGCTCCATGCGGATCTCGTAGCCGATATGTTCCTGTAACTTATGGTTAAGGTCGACCAGGTAATAGACGATATGATCCGTACGCAGGCCCTCTAGCTGGTTGATCCATTCCCTGAGCAGCGGGCCATCTTCTCGTTTCTCGAAGTAGGGAGCCAGTTCCTTTTGCAACTGGGGTTCGTATTCGAATGGGAACTGGTCGGCATACTTTTCGACAAAAAAGTCAAAGGGGTTGATGGTGACCATGTCAACGACCAGGTCGACCTCTATGGAGAGTTTCCGGGTCTTTTTTTCAAAGACGTATCGCCCTATAAAGTTCCCAAAGGGGTCCTGTTGCCAGTTTATAAAGTGATCCTCTGGCTCTACCTTGATGGAATACTGATGAACGGGGGTACGCGTGTGCGGGGCCGGGCGTAGACGTATCTGGTGCGGGGCGAGCGAAACAAGTCGATCAAATTTATAAACGGTCTTGTGGTGTATACCCACACGTATGGCCATGAGGCTCCCCTGGGTTGATGTGGCAAGTGATAATATTCAGAACACTACAAGCGGATTCAGCAGGGCCTTGCTGCTCCGCTAAACGATTATTCAACAGGTATTCCACACTCACTCCTGTAATCAGGCAACGCCGGGTAATGCATCGGGCTGAAGCTCTCTTTCCAGCCCACTGAGTAACAGCGACTTTCCGGTCATCTCTTCAGGCTGCTCGATACCCATTAAGTGCAGGATAGTTGGTGCAATACTGGAGAG
>JANTGN010000134.1 GCA_024762895.1 Thiotrichales bacterium | reverse complement strand
GCGAAGCCCCTGACCTGGTTTGTCTGTTTTTCGGTACTCTGTTGTTTGAGTCGGGATAACCAATAAGTGCCTAATGAATAGGCCAATGCCAGCAGGATAAACACTGCGGCACTGGCCAGTCCCAGCCATAGAACCAGGTTCAGGTTTGCAAGGGGTAATGCAGCCGATATCTCACCCATGGTGTGTGTGAGTAACGGCCTGCCGAAGAGACAAAAAATAAGAAACAGTAATCCAAAATAGACAAACAAACTGAGAATGGCGCCACGCAGCACTACGGCAATAAGCGACATGATATTAATACCGTCGCCCGGTGTGAGGTATCTGGCCTGTTGGCGCAGGTAACGTAATAACTTGCCCTTGAAACGTTCAGAGACCCCTGTGGATGCCTTCTCGGTTACTTTTATATCCGCATCCTGATCCCTGGCGGTCTGTAACAGTTCGGGAATTTTCCCGCTCATGGGATAGGTGCCGTAAGGGAAGTTATTATTGTCTACGCCAAAGCGCCTGATACCGGCGCTGCCCTCATCGAGTTTGCGCGATAATAACCAGCTGATGGATGAACCTATATACCCACCACCGGATACGGTGGAGAGATAGTCGATCTTTTTCAGCCATCCCTTGTAGGCCATGGCCTGGAGTACTCCCAGCGCAAAGCTGGCTGAGCGTATACCACCACCAGAGAGGGCAAGTCCCTTCAGATGTTTGATCTTTGCGTCGGGTTTTAGTCCACGGCGCCGGCGAATATACTTTAGTTCTTCTTCAACGACCGCCTTGGCACCGAAGTATTCGGTGTCACTGGCTGCGTAATCTTTAAAGTCCTGGCTGTCCATGCATTGTTCCCTGTGGCTGTTCTTAGGAATGTCATGATTAAAAAAATTTTTATTAAAAGATGAAGATAGTGCAAGGCTGTAGATCTGTACAGGAAGCATGAAATGCCCGTGAGTGAATATGTTTAACTGGCTATGGGCAACACAGGCTAAAAATCAGGTTAGAATGAAAAGATGACTCATTCTTCTCTATTGGGTGATTTGATCGATCTGACGGAAGCCCTGGAGACAGATTCCGCAATCAACCTGGAACAGCGGAAGCAGCGGGACCGTCAGATCGGACAAGGACTTCAGCAGTATCGCCATAGACCGGCCGTGCAGATACGTACCTGGCTCCATGACCTTAATCATCCCCGGGTCGGTAACCAAGGTGCCCAGGGTGTGCGTGTCTATCACCTGATATGCCTGGCACTGATCGTCACGGGTCTCATTTCCGGCTGGGTCCTGGCCAGCGCCGTGCTGTTTTATGATGGCAATCAGCCCATCAATATCGTTAATGCCCTGGTCGTCCTGGTATTGCCACAGATGCTTTTATTGTTGTTTTGGCTAATGGCTGCCCTGCCATGGCGACTACCCCTGTTAAACAGCATCAGGCAGAGTTTTTCCCTGCTTAATCCCGGACGCCTGGCGGGTCAGCTTGCGGGGCTGTTCTCGGGTTCGGATGGCCGGGGTCTGGATCAGCTCTGGCATTCGGATCATGCCGCCATCCTGTATCCCTCTGCACGTTGGTTGTTTTCCTTCTGGTCTCAGCTATTCGCCGTAAGCTTCAACCTGGGCATATTGGCAAGTGCCTTTTATCTGGTCTCTTCTTCCGACCTGGCCTTTGTCTGGAGCACCACGCTGAATATCAGCAGTGAGGCCTTTCACCATTATCTAAACATTCTGTCGACACCCTGGGCTGGCTTTTTACCCGAAGCCGTACCGGGTGCTGAGCTGGTTGCCAAGAGTCGCTATTACCGCCTGGAAGAAGGCTCGCTGGCCGCTGCCAGGGAGATACCGCAGCTTGCCGTTGAGCTGGGGCAATGGTGGCCGTTTCTGATTGCCGCCGTGAGTTTTTATGGATTGTTGCCTCGTCTGCTGACCATGACCGTTTCCTGGTTTCGTTTTCGTCATCATCTGCGCCAGGCTCTGTGCAATTTTCCCGGGGCGCCGGAGTTGCTGGCGAGGATGAATTCACCCCTGGTCTCGACCCATGCAGCTGAGCCGGAATCGTTGCTGAAGATGCCCCAGGGCGATATTGCTCGGAATACTGCCAAAGACTGGGCACTACGTTCTCCGATTATCGACTGGTCTGGCACGGCTCATGATGTGAAAGATGTATCCTCAGTCCTTTCAGGTTTGGGTATTGAGCCCCTGGATCACCTGTATGCCGGGGGGCGTCAGACCACCGAGCAGGACCAGGAGCTGGTTCTGGGCCTTTGTCGGCGGAAACCCGAGGGTGTTGGTATTCTGGTCAAGGCCTGGGAGCCGCCCATGCTGGATTTTCTGGATTTTGTTAAAAGTCTACGTCGGCAGTGCGGTCAGAAGATGCCCATCATCATCCTGCTATGGGGGGGAGAGCAGGGGGGTGCTATCACCGACAGGGACACCTGGCAACTCACCCTGGGCCAGTTGTCCGATCCCGATCTGCATATCGAACCCATAGGGCCGGGTCTATGACCGTGCCCATCTTTGCCATCGTCGGCCACCCCAATAAGGGTAAGAGTAGTATTGTCTCGACCCTGTCAGAGGATGAAAGTGTCGCCATTTCACCCATACCCGGTACTACCATGGAAAATCGTCATTACCCCATGGCGGTGGATGGTGAGGTGATCTATGAACTGATCGACACCCCGGGCTTTCAGCGTGCACGTGCCGCACTGGAGTGGATGCGCAGGCATGCACGTTCCGCCGTTGATCGTGCCGAAATCGTCAGGCGTTTTGTCGAGGAGCATCAGGCAGACCCTGCCTTTGTGGCCGAATGCCAGTTGTTGACCCCCATACTTGAGGGTGCCGGTATTCTCTATGTGGTGGATGGCTCGCGTCCCTTCGGTGAGGACTACGAGGCAGAGATGGAGATCCTGCGCTGGACGGGGCAACCCAGCCTGGCGCTGATCAACATGATTGGTGAGAGTGACTATTCGGGAGAATGGCAAAAGGCCCTGGGGCAGTATTTTCGAATCGTGCGGGTCTTTGATGCGCTGGAAGCGGATTTCGATCGTCGTGTGCAATTATTGCTGGCCTTTGGCGAGATCCGTGAGGAATGGCGGGGCGCCCTGAAAAAGGCAGTGCACATCCTGCGCGAGGAACGGGCTCGACGCCAGGCACTCTCGGCACGCGTGATGGCGGAGATGCTGGCAGGCATGATCTCCCATGTGCGCAGTAGCAGGCTGGCCCCGGGTACGGATATCAATGAAGTCAGGGCCGCCCAATTGCAGGCCTATAAACAGGATCTCATGGTCATGGAACGGCGCTGTCGGGATGAGGTTGAACAGATCTACAACCACAGCAACCTGGAGCGGCAGGAACCCCTGGTGCAGCTACTGGATGAAGACCTGTTTTCCAATCAGACCTGGGTCTTGTTCGGGCTGACACGCAAGCAGTTAATTGCTACCGGTGCGCTCGGCGGTGCCGCGGCCGGGGGTGTGATCGACCTGGCGGTGCATGGTGCTTCGTTGTTATTGGGTAGTGGCCTCGGTGCCGTTGCTGGAGGTGTATCGGCCTGGTTGACATCGGATCGTATTGCCAATGTGAAGGTGCTGGGGCATCCACTGGGGGGTGAGGAGATCAGTGTCGGGCCGATGCGAAATATAAACTTCCCCTATGTCGTACTGGGTCGAGCATTACTACATCAGCAGATCGTTGCTGAGCGTACGCATGCCTATCGAGGCCCCATAGAGATAAATCCACAGTTGTCCACATGGCAGGTATCAGATGCCGGAATGCGTCGTCGTTTTGAAAAACTGTTTTCGCGCCTGCGAAAACAAGACGGCTATCGAGAAGACACGGTGTCCTTGCTGGCCGAGTTGATTGAAGACCAGATCAGGGTACCGAAATTGTTTGAATCCCCCAGCGAACCATAGACACAGATCAAACCACGTAAGGTTGCCAGCGGTTCCTGTTCAAAGAGTGGTTCTATAAGAGGTCTTTAGTGTTTCACGTCTAAAAATAACAGATCCGAAAACAATCAACTGTGGTTAATACTGAAAGCTTCCGTCACAATGCTGAGACGCCGGGAGGAAATCAATGAGTAGCGCCAAAAAAATTGTGGTTTATTTTGCACATCTGGCGATTGAACAATCGGTAATCAATCGTACCCTGAGAGATGCGGTGGGCGATCTCGACCAGATAGATTTCCGAGATCTGCATGAGCTTTATCCCGATTTTTTTATCGATGCAAGGGCCGAGCAGGCAGTCATGCGTGAGGCCGAACTGATTGTCTTCCAGCATCCGATCTACTGGTACGCCGCACCCGCCATTTTTAAGCACTTTCTGGACACCGTCCTGCTGCGTGGGTTTGCCTATGGGCCGGGTGGCGATGCGTTACAGGGCAAGGACTTTTTACTGGTAGCAAGCACGGGAGCACCGGCCGAGGAGTACAGCCCGGAAGGTATTCATCACAATACCTTCGAAGATCTGATCCGCCCTATAGAGCAGACCGTGCGTTTCTGTGGCATGCACTGGCTTCCACACCTGGTTTTACATGGTGGGCATGGCCTGCCTCAGGACGTGGTAGATGCGCATGCGGCGCGTTACCGGCAGTTTCTTGAAGATTACCGACCAGCCAGTCAACGATAGGAGTTCTCGTGGACGATCACAGTTTATTGTTTAATGTTTTTGTCTACCTGCTGGCGGCAGTGCTGGCTGTGCCCATCTCCAAGCGACTGGGTTTTGGCGCCGTACTGGGTTATCTGATTGCCGGTGTCATCATCGGGCCATGGGGTTTTGGCCTGATACGTGAGGCCAGGGATATCCTGCATTTCGCGGAATTTGGAGTCGTCCTGCTGTTGTTCGCCATAGGTCTGGAACTAAACCCCAGACGCCTCTGGGAAATGCGTAAGCCAATACTGGGCCTGGGCGGGGCGCAGGTGCTGATTACCACCCTGATCCTCAGCGGCATAGGATTGATGTTGGGGCAGACCGGATCGGTCGCACTGGTTGCGGCCATGGGCCTGTCTCTCTCTTCCACGGCCATGGCCCTGCAACTGCTGAATGAGAAAAACCTGTTGCCCACACCCGCCGGGCATAGTGCTTTTTCGGTACTCCTGTTTCAGGATATCGCCGTCATCCCCATGTTGGCGGTGGTTCCACTGATGGGAATAGATGCAGCCGATACCGCGGCCAACGGTTTTGACTGGATGGCCCTGCTGGAGGCATTGGGGGTCATTATCCTTATCGTGGTCGGGGGGCATTATCTGATTCGTCCGGTGTTGCGCATGATTGCCGCGACCGAACTGCGCGAGATCTTCACGGCCTTTTCCCTGCTGTTGGTGATAGGCACCTCCCTGCTGATGAGCGCCGTGGGGATGTCGATGGCCCTGGGGGCCTTTCTTGCCGGCGTCGTCCTGGCAGAATCGGAATACCGTCATGCCCTGGAAAGTGATATCGAACCCTTCAAGGGTCTGCTGCTGGGTTTGTTCTTTATTGCCGTGGGCATGTCGATCGATTTCGGCATCCTGTTCAGGGACCCCCTGCTGATCATGGGGCTGGCCATGTTGCTGGTCATGATCAAGGCCGTCGTACTCTACCTGCTGGGCCGTTTCTATGGCCTGCCTGCGCGACAGCTGCCCCTGTTTGCCCTGGTCCTTTCTCAGGGTGGTGAGTTTGCCTTTGTACTCTTTGGTGTCGCTCAGGTCTTCGGAGTCCTGCCGACCGAGGTGACCGATACCCTGATCGTCACTGTTGCCTTATCCATGCTGACCACGCCACTGCTGATGGTCCTGCATGACCGGTTTATTGAGCCACTACTGGATCATGCACCGGCACCGCCAATGGATGAAATGGAGGACCAGGGTCATCCGGTCATTATTGCGGGCTTTGGGCGTTTTGGTCAGATCGTGGGAAGATTGCTGCATGCCAATGGCATTGATGCCACGGTCCTGGAGCACGATCCGAACCACATAGAAACCCTGCGCCGGTTCGGGTTTAAGGTCTTTTATGGCGATGCCTGTCGTCTGGACCTGTTACGTGCAGCGGGGGCGGAGAGTGCCCAGTTGATCGTAGTCGCCATCGATGAAAAGGAGGGTTCGTCACGACTGGTCGATCTGGTACGTGAAAACTTTCCACATCTAAAGGTGATCTCTCGAGCCTGGGATGTGGCCCATCTCTTCGAGTTGCTGGAAAAAGGTGTGGACGCCTACGAACGTGAGACCTTCGAGGGTGCCCTGCGGCTGGGCGAGGAGGCGCTGAAACAACTGGGTTTTTCGGCCTGGAGGGCAAAGCAGGCAGCGCATCGTTTTAGGGAGCATGACGAAGAGACCATTAATGAACTCTATCGCCATTATCATGAAGAACTGGATGTTCGAGCGCGTATCTCAGCGGATGCGCGAGAAAGATTGCGTGAGATCATTCAGTCGGATGAAGACCATTTCTCCGTTCGCTCGGATCAGGACTGGCGTAAGGCTGACGAGACCGAGCAGCAGATCAGTGCGAAAAAGGATGCTTAAGAATACGGCTGCAGCAGCTCGGGAGATTTAAACAGCAGGTATAAACTGGCCTGATAATCACGCCAGGGTGACGAAAGGGGGATAGCGATGAAACTTTACCTCGTACAACATGCCGAGGCCTGTGCGAAGGATGTCAATCCCGAGCGGCCTTTAACGGATCAGGGCCAGGCCGATGTGGAGCGTCTCGCTGCATTGATGAAACGGTCTGGTATCCAGGTTGAGCGGGTCATCCACAGCGGTAAGCTGCGTGCTCAGCAGACGGCTGAGGGACTGGCGTCTTCTATCGCACCGGGTGTGTACCCCGAGATCAGTGGACTGATGAATCCCAATGATAACCCCAGGGCCTTCGACTGGCAGTCAGAGAGCTGGGACCGGGATACGCTGATTGTAGGCCATCTGCCCTTTATGGGTGGCCTGGTCTCTCACCTGTTAATTGATGATGTCGGGCATTCCCTGGTCGCCTATCAACCGGGGAGCATCGTGTGCCTGGAGCATAGAGACGACTCACGTTGGCAGCTCAACTGGATGCTGCGCCCTGAACTTCTTAAATGAAAACTCAAGTTAATTTATGGTTTATTATTGGTGGTCGAAACACCTGATATTTTGAGTTTTTGGATTAGCCATTAGCGAACCGCTACAAATAAGGGTAACAAGCCACGAATTTCGGAAAACGGACATCAGCGCCGTGTTAAGGGGCGGCCAGGGCGCAGCGCGGTTTGCGCAACAATGGAAAAGCCATGCGCATTAAGGCGCGGAGTGTTGGGCGTCTCAGCGA
>JANTGN010000133.1 GCA_024762895.1 Thiotrichales bacterium | reverse complement strand
GAAGGGCAATGTCCATTGACGGACATTGCAAAAAGTTCATCGCCATCAGGCGAAAAGCGAGCTTGCCAATGGCAATATATTTGAAAGCTTTCTCCATTCTCAAAACGAAAATAAACAAAGCTCCCCTTTATAACTGCGTCACCGTTACCTCCACCGATAACTTAGGCTTCGCCTTGGGCGTCCCCAGAAACGCACCAGCAACCGGGGGAATGGATTCCGGGTGACGATGCACCGCGGTGGCAATATGTTCACCCGTTACCATCAGGCCACTGGTGGAATCAAAGCCCAGCCAGCCGGAATCGGGTAGATACACCTCCGACCAGGCATGGGTCGAGGGATGCCCGTACACATCGCCTTCATTCAGCAGGTAGCCGCTGATAAAACGGCTGGCGAAGCCGCAGTAGCGGCAGATCTCGATATAGAGGGTGGCAAAATCCCGGCAGGAACCCGTGCCCAGTGACAGGGTCTCGCCCGGTGACTGAACGCCGGGCTCCTCGCGCACCCGATACATGAGTTCGTTGGCGATCTTGTTGTTCAGGGCCGTGAGCAGTTCCACGGTATCGATGGATTCCTGTGGCTTCCAGATATCCGCAATCCATTCCTGTATCACCCGATGGTTCTGTGGATACAACGACAGCTTGTAAGGCGAAAGGTCGATCTGCTCCAGCGGGTCGTAAAGAAAGGGAAAACGTTTGGCATTATCGGGGAGCACGATATCCACCAGATCTTCGCCGTAATGCTCCACCACCACCTCACTGGTAATGATCAGCTCGGAGGCTGGTTCATGAAAATTCACCACGGCCACCGAATTGCTATACACGTCACGCTGCCAGCGGATCTCAAAGGCCGGACTGATATCGAGTCGGGAAGACTCCAGGCGAATATCATGACCCTCACGCGGACGCAGGTGCAGGGTATGGGGTAACAGGGTGACTGCCTCGGCATAGCGGTAGCAGGTCGTGTGTTCTATTTTGATTCGGCGCATCTGGTCTTTATGCCTGGCAGAGTTTCTGACACTGTTTGATTGGGAATTCGGCGCTCCCATTAACAGCATACAACACAAATCCAAAGAATTTTTGACAGCACTGGCGAACTAGGAAAAACTCGGGCCTGTGGAATCTATAAAACCCACTTTTGATGCCGCCATTAACGCCCATGACGAGGCGGTAGCTGCCTGCAAGCTCGATATCTGGGTTGGTGCGGAACCCACCTTTACCCGCCGCAGTTCAGAGGACCCGGAATGGCTCAACGAACCCCTGGGTGACACCAAGCAGGGGTATGCCTGTCATATCATTCAACGCCTTGGCACCCGTTACCCGGGTTCGCTGATCCTCAGGACCCTGGGGCGTCAGTATGACGGGGAAGACCATGCGCGCTGGAGTCTCGGTCTTTATACCCGCCGCGACGGGCACATTCTGGCAGAAGGCCTCCCCAACGACCCCCTGGTTTTATCGAAGCCCGGAAAACCCGGAGCCCTGGAAACTTTCTGGTCCCTGCTGGTTGAGGCCCTGGATCAAAATGGCTGGGCCGCGACTGCCTTTGAGGTCGATGCGGCCCTGGGGCTGCGTATATCGTTTCGCACAGATGGTAAAAAGCCGATCGCCGATCCGGTGAAAGAGCCGCGGCTTGCCCGGTCTTCCATGCATGACCACCCCATTCCGCTCACCGGAGCGGAAGATGAGCTGGCCAGCGAAGGCCACTACCTGCTTGCCCTGGGCTATTGTCCGCTGGAGCCCGATGGTATTCCTCAGCCCTGCATGGAGCTGCCGGCCTTTACGGACGTGGCTCAGTTCATGGCCTTTCTGGCACGAGTGGCCATCGCCGCTCAGAAAGCCGGGTTGTCTGTCCTGGCATGGCGGGGATTTCCTCCGCCCGTGGATGAGACAATTGCCTGGACGACCCTCACCCCCGACCCGGCCGTCCTTGAAATCAATGAGGCTCCCGCGATCAATGTCCGGGAATTCCTGGAAATGAGTCGGACACTCTACAGCATGGTCGAGGCCGAGGGCCTTTCGCCTTACCGGCTACAATACAATGGCCATTTCTCGGACAGTGGTGGTGGAGGGCAGTTTACCCTGGGTGGGCCGAGTCCAGCGGTCAGTCCCTTTTTTATGGCGCCGCAACTCCTGCCGAGACTGGTCCTCTATCTGAACCACCACCCGGCATTGTCTTACTGGTTTGCGCCACTGTATGTCGGTAGCTTTAGCCAGTCGCCGCGCCCGGATGAGAACGTGCGTGAATCCTTTAGTGAGCTGGCCCTGGCCCTGCAGCAGCTTGCCGCCACCCAGGATCCAGAGCCCGAGTTTATCTGGCGTAGCCTCAGCCCCTTCCTGGTGGATACCTCGGGCAATGCCCATCGCAGCGAGCTGAATATCGAAAAACTCTGGAACCCGTACCTGCCCGGCCGAGGTTGCCTGGGCCTGGTGGAATTTCGTGCCTTTCGCATGGCACCCACACCAGAGGCTGCAGCCTCCATAGCCGCCCTGCTAAGAGCCCTGGCTGCCATGCTAAGCCAGAAAGCGCTTGAATCAGAGCTCGTCGACTGGGGCAGTACATTGCATGACCGTTTTGCCCTGCCGTTTTATCTGCGACAGGATCTGGAGGTGGTGTTCAGGGATCTGGAGGCTGCCGGCCTGGGGTTAGACGCCCCGATCACCGAGCATCTGCTTGATGATGTCTTTCGCCATCTGGGCCATACCGAATTTGGTCCATGTCGGCTCGAGGTCGACCAGGGCATTGAGTTCTGGCCGTTGCTGGGTGATGCCGCCATGCAGGAAGGCGGGTCGCGGCTGGTCGATGCCAGCACATCGCGGCTGCAACTGCTCCTGCGATCCAGCAATGGTAACGCCATCGATCTTCAGGGCTGGGAATTACGAGTGGGCCCCTACCAGGTACCCCTGCGTACCGAGCAGGATGAAGCGGGCACGGTGCACGTCATCGGGCTACGCTATCGAAGTTTCGAGCCCTGGGCCGGGTTGCATCCGGGCATAGGTGCGCAGGGGCCGATCATGTTGTATCTGATATCGCCGGGATCGGAGCAGGGATTACGTATCACCCTGCATGAATGGCAGCCCCAGTCACTAGCCTATGAGGGTCTGCCAGAGACCATCGAAGTGGCACAAAGAAGAGTGAAGGAACGTTTCGTGGTGGAAGAGATTAGCCGTGAAGAGCTCCCCTCAGCCGTTACACCGCCCGATGAGGCCGTGACCGACTATTGCCTCGATCTGAGGCGCTGCTGAGTCGGTAAATTATTAAAGTTTAGTATAATTAGGCTATACTTTAAGGCGTTACAGGCCATTAAATTAAACTAAGGTTTAATGTCAAAACACATTCAGCAACTCATCGAACAGGTCATTGTCAGGGCCCGAGCACAGGGTCTTTCGCAGGCCCAGTTAGCCGAGCGCGCCGGTCTGACGCCGGTTGGCCTCAGTAAGGCCAAGGGTCGTGGTGATCTGCGCGCATCCACCCTGGAAGAACTGGGTCGACAACTGGATCTGGAACTTGTCTTCGTGCCGCTGCAATCGCGCGAGCAGGCGGCCGAGGCCATTAAGTCGGGGTCCTTCTTTCGACGCGATGAAGTCATACAGGAAGACTAGCCATGCCACGGAATCTGCACGCGGTGATCTGGACCCGTATCGGTGGAATGCCCGAAAAAATGGGCGACCTCGTCCTGTCCAGTGAGCGAGCCGATTTTACTTACACCGAGGCCTACGTAGCCTCGAATCGTCCCGGCTTTTGCCTGCTGGGTGATGCCGAGATCTGGGCCAACGAAACGGTTACTTATCCCATCAGTGAACGTATTCCGGTGTTTCCTCGGCTCCTGTCGCTCATTCCGGGCAATAACCCACGTAACCTTCAGCGCCGGCATTATCTCGACATCCTGCGCGCCGAGCTGGGCAGGGAACCACCGCTCGGTATCGAGACCGAATGGCAGCTTCTGCTCATGGGCGGGCACGGCGGCATCGGCCATATCGATGTCTTCACTAACGATATCGTCGCCGCTCACTGGTATCAGGCCGCCAGCCATGCGCCCGAGGCCGTGAACCTGGACCGAGCCGCTAATGGTCGATCACAGCTCTGGAGTATGCTCAGGCGCAATGTGCTGGACGAGAATGTTGAGTTCGACCCAGGTCTGATCGAGGAAACCCTGGGGCCGACACCCTCGGTGGGCGGCATGATCCCCAAGCTACTGGTCTCCATCACGCCGAGTGAGCAGCGCCCCATTTTTTATGCGCCTGAGGCCGCGGGCAAGCAGGATGTCATTCTCAAGGTAGAGCCCCCGGAGTATGCCGGCATGCTGGATCTTGAAAGCCTGTGTCTGGATATTCATCGCGAGGCAGGGTTCGAGGTGCCCATCCATCACCGTTTCGATGACGAAGACCTGCATTTTCTGGCCGTCGAGCGCTTTGATCGTGTGGCGGGTAATCCCGTCCCGATGGAATCCCTGTTCTCCATCATCGCCACGGGGGATCATCGCTTTCGCGAGACCGGCGATATTCTGCTCGATGAGCTGGGTGGCGTCTTTGAGCGCCTTCGCGATGTGGCGGGCCTGGCGAGCGATACCGAAGAGCAGTTCTATCGCCGCATCATCATGGCCATCCTGACCGGCAATGGCGACCTGCACCTGGATAACCTGGCCCTGCTGGGTGGTCTGTCGAATTGCCGTCTCAGCCCGGTCTATGATCCCGCACCCATGCGCGCCTGGCCGCGGCATAACCTGGTCAGTGCCATTCCTTTTGATGCCTCGGCGCATGCCGATCATGGGGCGTTTTTTGTGGGGCTGGGCCGTACCCTGGGGTTGTCTGAAGAGGGGGTGAGTGAGTGTCTGCACGCGGCACTGGAAGCCACCGAGCATTATACCGAGCGGGTCATGGCCCTGGAGCGAGTGCCCGAGCAACAACGTCGGCAGTTAAGCGAAATCGTCAAACAAGAGCGTGCCCTGATGATTCGGCATCGCCCTTAAAGGGCCACGCTCAGCAGTCGAGTTCTTCCACGCCACAGGCCAGTTCCGCGGCCCGCATGGGTGAACTGGCCAGTCCCGAACCTCTGGGGCCGATAAACTGATAGCCGCGCGAGACCTTCTGAATACTGAAGTCTTCTTCGGCGCAGTGACCCTGGTAAACCAGTAAGGTACGCCCCTGGAATTCAATCTCGGTCTTTTCCATTATTTCCGCCGCGTGAGCAGCCGTGGCCAGAGCGAACAGGGTGATGGCGATGAACGTTTTCATAGTGCCTTCCGGTCGGATTATCATAAGTTCAAGTATATTAGCAATTACTAATTAACCTATTATGACGTCGAAACGGGTGTTTGCAATGGTCGAAAGGGTGAAATAGTTGGCAAATGTTTGATTTCTTGTTTTAAAAACGGGTGGTGAGTTCTTTAAATCTGGTGATGGGCCGGCGAGTTTGTACCATATGCAGGTCACGGTAGGTTGGGCTGTTAAGCCCAACACTGCGATCTGCTTGTGCGATTGGTTTCTGCCCTGGGGTTTGAGTTTATTGCTACTTTGCCAGTCAGCGTTTCGCCCTGACGGCGAGTAACTTTCTTGTCTACAGCAACAAGAAAGTCACCAAAGAAGTGCCGCCCCTAAAATTGATGCCGCAAGCGGTCCCCTGTGCTCCTCGCCATTGACGGGGTCAAAAGAACTCGCGAAAAAGTCCTCACTCAGACACCTTTTGCCCTGATCCGCCAATGCCTGCGGTGCTCGGCATCAATACATGGGGAGGAAAGTCAAAAGAAAAACACCTAAACCAGCACCTGCCGCGATCAGGTGTTGAAGTGGCCTTTGACTTTGACTTTGACCTTGGGCCCCTTTCCATGGTGTAGCGAGCACGTTGCTTTGAGGCGGATGAAGGGAGAGTTGTCTGAGCGGCAGCCTTATCGCCGCGCGACGTACAGGGAAGTACAAGTACTGCGAAAGGCAGGATGCCGTAAGCAGTGCGTTTAGCGACCGCCGCCTCAAAGTATCGCATGCGCGACCGGAGGAAGTCCTTTAGGGCAGCGTGAAGCACCATGGCAGGGTGTGTAGGGATCAAGTAGATAGGTAACAAAATAGTCCAAGTACATGGGTTACACATTTAGGGTTAAATAAAACGAGGAACTGCCCCTCGTTGCCCGTTCATCCACTGTCCCCAGGCGCATGGGGCCGAAGTAGACCTCCCAGATACCATCATCGATCTCGTTGAGGCCGATATACTCATCCTCGAGTAGGTGAGAGATATAGACCTGTCCATTGTGCCAGTACACCACCCCGGATCGGCGCACCTTTCTGAGTTCATAGTAGTCCGGATAGTGCAGTTCCGGTAGCTTTGTCGGATAGGCACGTGGTGATACCTCATAGCGCGTCACTGGTGGGCGCTGAGCCAGCGCCTCATGAGGGCGCTCCTGGTTGTACGTATGACGGAACCGTTCGAAGGACTGTTGCTGCTGTTTCAACGAGCGTTTTGGCGGCTTGGCGGTGGCTTGCTTCAAGGTACGATGCATGCGTTCGTGACGGCCGTTTTGCTGCGGCTGGCCCGGCTCTATGCGTTCCGGATAGATCCCCAGGCGGATCCACCAGACCGCCAGGCGCGAGAGGCCGCCTGCAGCGCGCGTGGCAAACGGCACGCCATTATCGCTGCGGATACGCTCGGGCAGGCCGTAGTCTTTGAACAGGCGCTCGAAGCTCTGTCTGGCCTCGCTATGCCGGGTACTGTGGAGTCCGTCGCAACACAGTAGGTAGCGGCTGTCATGATCCATGACGGTGAGTGGGTAACAATAGTGTCCATTGCCCAGCTTGAACTGGCCTTTGAAATCCACACTCCACAGCTCATTGGGCGCATTGACCGGCTTGAAGGGCTGAGGAAACGGCGGTACACGCCGTTTCCGGCGTCGCTTCTGGATCAGCCCCTCGCTGTTGAGGATGTTGTAAATCGTGGTCCTGGATGGGATCGGGGTATCGGGATAGCGCTGGGCCAGTAACGCCTGGATCTTCTTCGGTCCCAGCACCACGCCTTTGTGTTGGCGCAAAGACAGGATCGCCTTGCGTAACGCATGAGGGGTCTTGTGTGGCTGGGTAAGGGGCTGGCGGCTGTGCTCATCCAGCCCTTCCAGACCATGCTGCTGGTAACGATTGACCCACTTGTAGCCAGTCTTACGGCTGATGCCATATAACGCGCACAAAGCCGTGAAGCTATAGCCGCCACGTAGATAATCTGCCAGAAATAGTAACTTCTGATCCATTGGTCTCACCTCTGTCCACGGCATGGCTATTTCCTCGTTCGGCTATAGCCATAGCCTACAAAAGTGTTACCTATGTACCTGAACTAATGTGTTACCTATGTGTCTTGACCGTACC
>JANTGN010000132.1 GCA_024762895.1 Thiotrichales bacterium | reverse complement strand
GTAGGTCGATGTCATAACGCCTGCCCATATACTGATAAACGGGATGAGACGCCCATAATCGCATATCCGGATGTTTTAGTGCCAGGGATTGCATACGCCGATCAAGGTCCATTAACTGCCGTTCGAGTCGTGCGTAGTTTTTCTCAAATTTCGTAGATGAGTCTGGAAGTTTTTCCTTCAGTGCCTTCAGGACACTATGCGCCTGAATCAGTGCCTGTTTAAAATCCAGCCAGGTTGTGAAGGCCAACCCACTATGATTATGATCTTCTCCGGTTCCATGGCTATGTGCAACTACCAGTTTAGTCGTTAAATAGTTATCCATAAAACTTTGTGACGTATTTACCGTTTTAAAACGCGGTAAAGAAACCCTGCTTACCCACCGGGCATAACCGGCCCCATTTAAAAGTATCAGGTCGGCACTCTGATAGGCTGCCAGTGTCTCAGGCCCGGGCATCCAATAGGCTGGATCAATATCCGCTGGAGCGGGAAAATGCACAGATACATCTTCACCACCAATCTGTTGGGCAAAGTACTGTAGCGGATAATTAACCGTGTACACCACCAGTTTCTGCTCTGCATGAACCAGACTACTTAAAGTCAAAACCAGTATGATCAGAAATGTGTAAATCAGACTTTTCATTGCTATTCTCAAAATATTAATAAACGAACCAGTTCATTACTGTATTGCGACACCATGGTTAACAGCATCATATTCAGTAAGGCACTCACCATAACAATAATCAGAATCTCTGCAGCAAGCATCTGGACTAATGTCATTCGGCTACCCCCCATACGAAACATGGTAGAGATCTCTGACTGCCTCAAACGTAAGGACAGGATAAAGACCAGGATAACAGCCAAAATCG
This sequence comes from Thiotrichales bacterium, assembly GCA_024762895.1. Taxonomy (GTDB): domain Bacteria; phylum Pseudomonadota; class Gammaproteobacteria; order J044; family J044; genus JANTGN01. The sequence goes on along the minus strand of JANTGN010000132.1, from coordinate 6,490 downwards.
TGGTCAACCCTACGATAATCATCACCGCATCTATTACGTATTTGATACGAAATATATTCTCCATCAGTCCATCTACAACCTCGGCTGGTCGTATCAACTGATAACGATCATCCTCAATATAACGCCCCCTCAAAAGGGTGCCAGATTTTTTATCTCGTGGTATTACCAGTAAGGCCGTCAGGGGATAAGCACTCAGGTCACCATGAAAATGGAATGAGTTAATATTATTCTGATTTATTTCTGTGTAATGCGTGAGCTTCGCATTCGCCGTTACCCTGCCCTGCTCACGTTTTAAAATAACAGAGCTGTCCCTGGTCTTTTCCAGGTCCTCATGCCCATGACCAAGGCCCTGAATCACCCAGGCTGTTTTCAGATCGACGAATACACCCAGGTCATCGGCGCTATTACTGTGTTTCAACACCCCTACCACCTTTATCTTTAGTGGATAGATACCAGCGATATCGAAAAGGTTCTCGGGTGATGAGACCAGGCTATTGCCGGGTTCAATATCTAGCCTTTTTGCGACCTCAGCGCCTATAACGGCCTCTCCTAACAATCCTAACATTCGTCCCTGAGCAAGTCTTAGCCCTCGATACTGAAAGTAGTCCAGGCTGGTACCGATAATGGGAAAGCCTCTTGCCTCGAACCGGACATACAGGGGGACGGCATAGGCCAGGCCGTTATTTTCAATGTCATTCACCGCCCGATGTGTAATCAGCTCAGGGACCTCATCATCAAAATAAAGGCTATTCATCACCAGATCTAGTGCACTACCCTGGCGCCCCAACAGCAAGGGGGTATCGACCGCCCTCGCCCTTAGCTGTTGCTCACTCTCATTCAGCAGGATATGTAAGGCCAGGGGCATAAAGGCAATCAGGGTGACGCAGGCAACCAGGATTCCAAACTTGATGCGGTTAAAGATCAGGTACTGCCATGAGAGGTAAAAGCTCTGCCTCATGACGCCGACCTGAATGTATTAAAATCAATAACGCGATCGAAGCGATCCAGTAGCTCATGATCATGAGTAACCGCCAGTAAACCGGCATCATTCTGATCTACATTCTGAAACAGAAGATCGAGAATATGCGTCTTGTTATCGGGATCCAGGTTGCCTGTGGCCTCATCGGCCAGTATCAGGTCCGGGTTGGTCAACATCGCGCGGCAGATGGCTGCCCTTTGTTTTTCGCCCTGCGACAGTGAATGGATGCGCCTGTCCAGCTTATCCGAAATGCCCATGTTATCAGCTAGTGACTCCACTCGCTGACGTACCGAGGCATCCAGTTTTAGCGCTCGGCTGATGCGATAGGGATAGAGGATATTATCGCGAATAGTTAGGTAATCGAGTAATTGAAAGTCCTGAAATACAAAACCGATTCGGGTGATACGAAAATCCCTGCGTGCAGCATCATTTAAACGACTGATCAACTGGCCGTCGATCTGTACACTGCCATGGTCCGGCAAATAAATACCGGCTATCAGGTTCAGCAAGGTCGTCTTACCTGAACCACTCGGCCCGATAACCGCTACCTTCTCTCCTTTGCTTAGCTTTAACTCAGGCACCTTGAGTTGGAAGCTACCCCTCGGGTATTGAAATAATAAAGATTGTATATCCAGTAATGGAGTCTGCTCTAAGGCTTCAGCGTTAACCTGCATGGGGCACAAATTCGGTTATGAACGCATTGGACTATTAGCAGGCAAGTGACACCTGATGGCCGAGGGAATAATACCAAAGTGAATCTCTGTACCCGATAACGGTTCACCATCGAGATTCACCTGCATGGTTTCTGCTGCATGTATCCTGAGCTCTTCCGTTCTCCAGGTCCGAAGATGCATCCGGAGCCCCTGTTCAAAACCCGTCTGCAACAGGTCTGTTAAAACCTGGCCCAGCCCCGGCTCCGGCACATCGGGCATCACCGTCACTTCCAGCAGTCCATCATCCAGCTTGGCCTCCGGGCACATATCAACAGCACCGCCAGCATAGCGGGCATTGCCCACTGCCATGGCCAGGAAGGAGCCCTCCCAGGAATAGTCCTCACTCTCAAAGCGCGCCTGCCTGGCCTTGATGGCCTGGATGTTGGTCACGCCGGTCAACAGGTAGGCCGCACCACCCAGTTTTTTTTTCAGTTCTGGATCGGTGCTGACGGTAATCTCGGTGCCAAAGCCACCGGTAGCGACGTTAATGAAATACCGGTCCTGACAGCGACCCACATCGATCGGCTGTGCTTCATTATCAATAATGAGCTTCAATGCCGCATAGGGATCACCGGCCGGTATACCACAACCTCGTGCAAAGTCATTGGCTGTGCCCATGGGTAAAACACCCAGGGCAGGACGCTGCTCAGGCGCCAGCATCATCAGACCGCTGACCACGGCATTGACCGTCCCATCACCACCACCGGCTACCACAGTCACAATCTTGCCACTCTCGCCAGCTTGTTTTGCAAAGTTGATACTATCGACACCCTCCCAGGTGACACGTACCTGTATGTCATGCCCTTCATCACGCAACTGGTAGACCGCTGCACGAACGGCCTCATCCATCGCCACCTTGGCATGCAGAATGATCTGGATACTGCCATTAGTCCTGGTCATATTCACTCTCCTGCATTAATCACTCAACGGCTCATTGCTGACCGGGTCGATACGTCGCTCTTCAATCAACTCCAGCCCTGTCATCTTCCATGAACCATCGATGATTTTAATAGTGACTTTAGCATCATAGTCATTTTTACGCGTATGCACATGCCCCCAGTGACCTACCGTTCCCAGGGCCGTCCAGTTCGAATTTAGCTGGAAGGTATTCGATTCACCATTCACAGGATCTGAGCGGACCTCCAGTACCTCGACTTCCTTGACACGTGCCTGGGCGCCGCCAGCCTTTTTCACCGCAAAGGACTTTCGATTCTGTAAATAAATAGTTGATAGAAGATCACCCTCCACACTCAGGGCCAGCTTGTCATAAACATCCGATTCCCCGCGGAAATCAAAAGCGCGATAAATATTCTTTAACAGGCTATCCAGGATCAATTTTGATTCCTGCTCGTCCAGACTACTAATCATCGCTGCAGGCCTGATAACCTCAACCCGCAGCACCGGATACAGGATAAAAATCAGTATTGTTAGCCCCACCACAAAGGGCACCAGCCCCTTATACCGTTCCCCTCCACGGTGACGCCTGTAAATCATTATCAACAGGATCATCACAGCCAGGCCCAATATCAGGCTGGCCCAGGGTATCTCCAGGCTTTTTACAGTAGCCCTGTAATCGATCTGTGCGACGGTTGGCGGAGTATAGTTCTTAAGGTAGTTGCTCCATATATGGACATTATCTTCTGGAGTGAGAAATGTTGGCAGGGGTCCAGCCGGATCGGTTGCCGTAGCAGGAACCCTCTGAATCTGTTCATTAAACAGCTCCCAGTCTACTGTGACCTGCTGAGGTATGCTGTCGGTGATATACGCAATAATGACACCTACGATGGCCGTAGAGATCTCAAGTCGCTCAGGCTGCTCCAGCAACTGGATACCCTTTATTCCTACCTGCACAAAATTCGTCCTGTCCAGTATGGGTCTGACCGCCTTACCGTCGATGAGTACCGGATTTTTATGTAACAGGAATTCCCCGATTCTTTGTCTAAGCGTATCTAGTTCATCAACCTCGATGTATTCATCTCCCCGCAACCCCAGATCCATCCACGACTCCAGGTCTTTGACGCGGATCAGGATCTCATGCCGTACCTCGTAGGGTTCAACATAGAGGAAGGACATCAGGGCTGACTTGTGATGGCGTTTCAGGTTGGGATTATCGAACTTGCTGTACCAGGGGTCTTCCCAGTTTAGTTCAAGTCTTGCCGGTGCTCCCAGGTAGCGAAAATCGATCACAGGCACGGACTTGTGGTAGGCAATGAAGCCTATTGTCGTTGTGGCCCTGCCCTCATCGCCCAATGGGGGCACGAAGGTTAGGCTTGCTGGCCTTTCGCTGAGGGGGTAAATAATTTCTGCGTAAAGCACACGCTTGTCGGCCGGGGCCTCGGGTACGCGCTGACGGGTTATGGGGTTGATCATGCCAGCAAAGGGCGACTGACGATCCACACGCATTCTCGGCTCAACTAAAGCTAGCTGTGCATCAAGTGACTTACCATTTTCATCAATGACTTTTAGTGTCTGCCTGGAAAACTGCTGCATGCGCTCTTCCAGTGATGGCCGCTGTCTCTCCGACTCCTGTACCCAGCCATCAGGAATGAGTGCTTCAAAATATTCCAGATCCCTGACATAGACCTCAAGCTGAACCTTTACGTGATCATCCAGCACATAGATCTCAGCTATATTGGGTGCCGTTTCAGCGCCTGTTAAGTTAATCCAATCAGCCTTAACCGCTGAAAACCATGACGCCAGGAATAGAATGAAAAATAGCTGAAGAGTGATTTTTTTTATCATGCATAAATACTAACTAGGTTTCCCAAATAAAGACACCCAACTCATGATAAGTTGGGTGTCTTTATCGAATGCAATAAAATATCAATAGGGAATCAGGTAATTCAACCAGGCATCCATACGTAGCATCACCTTACGAATGATATGCGTGGCCTTTACCGACTCGGTGTAGACTGCACCTGATCCAAAGGCACCTCCGGGAGTGCTGCCGATATTCAGTTCCTCAAGACCTACGCCCTCGAATATTTCCTCATCGAGCTCGAGAATAACGGCAAAGGGTTGGGGCACATTATTGGCCGTGGGTGCCAGGGGAACATTGCCACTAGGGGTCAGTTGTCCCTGCGGCGTGATCGGCACGCCACTTACTACTTTGGCATTAAATATCCTGCCCGGCAGTACCTTAAAGGTGACTTCAGCCGACTGCCCGAGGCGTAGATTACGTGCCGTATTCTGATTGATACCAATGATGACCTTGCTCCGGTCCATAACCACGAAGGACATAAAACTACGCACCGGCATGTTCGTTACCCGCTGACCGGGACGTAGTGTCAGGCCTACCACATAGCCATCACCGGGAGCCCGCACCTCGGTAGACTCAAGATCGTATTTTGCATCATCCAGATCCGCTTTTAGCTTGTCGACCTCTGCTGTGTATTTATCGACTTCAACCTCGGCCCCTAGTCGTTTTGCGAACAGTTCCTTCGCTCGTTTGAGATTTTCACTGGCAAGCTTGAGACTGGCCTCGAGCTTGTTAACACGAGCCTGAAACGGACGCGGCTCGATCTTGAACAGGACATCCCCTTCCTTGAGTGGTTCGAGTGGCCTGACTGGCACCTCGGTGACACGCCCGGTCACATTAGGCACGATTTCGACTACATATTGATAGATATTGACCGTACCGCCGGGCGCACCCCACTGCATGGGCAGGAAGAGTACAAAGAACAGGAATACCAACCAGACCAGAGGCGAAATCTTCCACCAAAGGTTCAGCTTGATTATTTTCACTTTGACCAGGATAAACAGAACAGCGACATAGCATAGGGTAAGAAAAGCGATCATGACTGATGTCCCTCCCCGTCCTGATGCTCTCTATCGGCTGCGTGCACTTCGATTTCAACGGGTTTCGCTATGGGTTTGGTATAGGCCCAGATATAGGCCAGGGGACTCAATATGCCCAGGGTAATCGCCCCCCACCAACCACAGACATTAATGGCCTCGGCCTGGGGATGATTGCGTTTTTTAGCAATCTTTCCCGGCAGCATGCCAAGTAAAGCCCAACCTGCGACAACGGCTGCAATTAATACGATCAAAACAATAAGCGCGAATAGGTCGAGACCTGTCATATGTTTAGTCCCTTTTTGAGACCTGATGACTCATGCTGCATAAAAATGCGTTCACCGCTTCAGCCCCCTGTCTATATCATTGTAAAGTGGGCTTGTCTCAATATAGACCTGAGGCCCTCCCTCAAGCAGGATTCTCTAGAATCATAGATACCGAGTTAGTAGGGTAACTTTACATTCGTACCGTTTTTTTCGTTGAATTCACGATAGATCTCCTCTATCAGATCCGACATTGGCTCCTTCCCGCTTATGGTGAAGGCTGAGAACGTATCCCCTACTCCAGGGGCAGTCTCCTTGGGTCGGGTCGGATCAGTCGGCCAGATTTCCTCGTCTATCGCTGCCATGCGTACACGAATATCATCCTTGCTGACATTGAAGACCATATAATCCGTAGCCAATGCCAGGGGACCATCATAAGTCTTTCGAATTTCATCGAGCATCACGGGTAAGGTATCGTAATCATTATAAAAATGATAACCCACGGCCAGCCGTGGTTTAGTCATCGCCATTACCTTGCCGAATTGCTGCGGCGAGGTGTGCTTGAATACTGAAAGGGCAAGCGCAAATTCTGGACGATACCTCTGCTTGTCGAGCAGTATCTGGGGAGATGCAAAACTTTCATGCACGGATAGGTCAACACCTTTCGTGTGTTCTATCCACCATTTGTTGGGAAATGTATCACTGCTGTAGGCGAACTTGAGGCCATTCCATTCGAGTAT
>JANTGN010000131.1 GCA_024762895.1 Thiotrichales bacterium | reverse complement strand
CTGCAGGCGTATTCTGCTGGTGGGACATAATCCAGGCATGGAGGACCTGCTCGAACACCTGGCCCAGGATGACCTGGAGTGGCCGGATGATGGTAAGCTCCTGCCCACCGCGACACTGGCCCAGCTGCAGGTCTCAGCACCCTGGAACGAGGCCAGTCCGGACAATGCCGAACTCGTGACTATCGTTCGTCCAAGGACACTGCCCGAGCAGTTCCCATGGCCTGCCCGTTCCGCGACAGAATTACGCGACCGCCCGGCCTACTATTACACGCAATCATCGGTCATCCCCTATCGCATCATTGATGGAGAGGTGGAAATCATGATTATTCGATCCAGCCAGGACAAACACTGGGTTGTCCCCAAGGGTATCGTCGATCCTGGCCTTAGCCCGCAGGAATCCGCAGCCAAGGAGGCTCGAGAGGAAGCCGGTATAGAAGGACTGGTCGACCCGGTTCCTCTGGGCACATATGACTATGAGAAATGGGGCGCTCGCTGTACCGTCCAGGTTTACCCCATGCAGGTCACCCACATCCTGTCTGAATCCGAATGGGAGGAGCAGCACCGAGGTCGGGTGTGGGTCGATATCAATCAGGCCGCCACCCGGCTCAGGCAAAAGAAACTTCTGCCTATGCTCAAGATCCTGATGAACCGGCTTTCCCGAGGGTAAGCGAATGCCGCGTTTAGTCACAGCCCTTATTCGGCATGGAGATTACCATCAACTGGCCGATGCCCCCAGTGCCCTGCAGCCCTTCCCACTGACGGATCAGGGACAACAACAATCCAGGGACTGCGCGCAGTCCCTGCTGGAAATCTCCGAGGCCCAGGGATGGACCCTGTCAGAAACGGTCTATTCCTCTGTACAACTCAGGGCCTGGCAAACCGCCGATACCGTGATTCAGTCCATCAATGCACGAGGGGCTCAACTACTCCAGCTACAGAGCCATGAAGACCTGGCCGAACGCTCCGTCGGTAGCGCAGCAAATCTGACCCATCACCAGATTAGAACGATCATCGATCAGGATCCCCGCTTTCCCAGCCTGCCCGAAAACTGGAAATCAGACAGCCAGTTTAAACTCCCCCTGCAAGGAGCCGAGTCGCTGATGGAGGCCGGGGAACGGGTAGCACGCTTTATGCAGGCACAGACACAAGGCCTGCTACAGGAAATAACCACCGACACCCTGGTATTGTTTATCGGCCACGGCGCCTCATTTCGCCATGCCGCCCATATACTGGGTGTGCTTAACTATGAGGACATCCAGCGCCTGAGTATGTATCACGCCTGCCCGGTCTATCTGGAGGTGAGTCCTGCCGGTGCCTGGCAACATATTGCCGGTGAGTGGAAGATCCGCAGCCGCGACGAACGCCCCATGGACTAACCTGAGTCCTGTGAGTCATTAAATTGCAACATTGAATGGCTATAAATGACATTTCTATGTCTCTAGGGCCATTATGAAGAAAAAAAGCGGTGCTTCTCAGCCCTTCGATGATGCCAGTACCCATCGATACCTGCCTGTGTTTCATCAGACACAGGACTGGCAACTGGGGAAGCCTGCCCTCCAGGGCAAAGGCCCAAAAAATGACGCGACTCTGAATCAGGCTGTGACCCATGCCACGCGTTATTCTGACTGGCAATGGCCCAAGCAACCCATCTTATTCCTGACCGACCCCCACGCCGATGCCGAGGCCTTTATTGCCTCTCTGGAGATGTCAGGCGCCATCAATAGAACCGGGAAAAAACACCCGCGCTACAGCCTCACCCGTACGGGACAGGAATCCGAGGTCATCATTGGCGGAGACTGCCTGGACAAGGGACCGTCAAACCTGAAACTGCTACGCAAAATTCGCAAGTTTTCGAATATGGGGGCCCGAGTCACCATCCTGGCAGGCAATCATGACGTTCGATTATTAATGGGTCTGAATGCGCTAAAACAGGAAAAGAAACCAAGAGATGAACATTTTCTGCTGCGCATGTCTCCCAAGGTGATTCCCCTGATCAAGGAGGTCCACGATCGCTACATTGTGGGCCACGGCCGCTTATCCCAAATACCGGGAGCCAAGACCTGCAGGAAATCCCTGTATCCATCTGAACGTTGGTTTAATGAGTTTCCTAAACACTCAGAAATGCTGCTATCTGAACTGGCAATTGATAAAGAACTCCAGAAGATGAAAAAGAAAACAGAAATCTTTGAATCTGCCTGTGACGATGCTGGCCTATGTATTCGTAGGGCCTACGCCAGTATCGATAAATGTCGTGAACTCTTCATATCCCACTCGGGTGAGTTTTCCTGGTTCTTCAGACATATGAAACTGGCCCATCGAGTGGGTTCGTTCCTGTTTGTTCATGCCGGTCTTGACGATCATGTCGCCGACCTGATGAAAAACAAGGGGGTTCAGTACCTCAATCATGAATATCAGAAAAGATCTCGTTCGGACCTTTCGCGGTTTTACTATGGCCCACTGGCTAACATGATGCGCACGAAGTATCGAAAGAATGATGCGCTACTGACACGCGGAGGCGTAGAGAAGGTTCACGAGCAGGGAATACATGCCGTCCTGCATGGTCACAGAAATCGACTCACCGGGCAAAGACTAGTGCTCCGAAAGGGTTTACTCCATTTTGAGTGCGATATCACGATGGACCGACATTCGCGGCAGAAAGAAGGCTTGGAAGGACCGGGCGCTGGTGTCACAATAGTGCACCCGAAAGGCAAGGTCATAGGAATGAGCGCGGACTACCCCTATGCCAAGATCTTCGAACCACCAGTCCACTCAGCTTAAGAGCCAGGAAAAGTTATCAATTTATCATGAGCCAGGGTAAACAAAGCTTCAGACATGAGTCCCTACTGAATGCGGATGGTATGCAGGATATACTCAAGGCCATCAATAAGGGCATTGCCAAAGGCAGTGTTATTTTCAGCGATGAAGATGATGAAATGATTATGGAGCCCGAAGGGCTCATGAATCTGAAACTCACTGCCACCCAGGAAGATGGCCGTAATCGGATCAATATTCGTATCACCTGGCAGGGGAAAGAGGAAAAGAAGACCAAGAAGAATCTTTCAGTCAAATCCCGTTAAGATAAATGACTCCCTGTCGTAGTGGGTGAGGCCTTCGGCCTCACCCTTCCCTATTCCGGATATCCATCGCTGTAATCAGGACTTTTTCTTCTTTTTCCCTTTTTTCTTATCCTTTCCCTTGCCTTTAGCTTTGCCTTTTCCTTTGCCCTTCCTGGACTTCTTGTCTTCTTTATCCTTTTTGGATTTTTTATCCCTGGACTTTTCTTTTTTAGCCTTCTTGGCTTCTTTTTTCTTGGCAGCCTTCTTAACGCTTTTAGGGGCAGCCTTTTTAGCCGAAACCGTCTCTCCACCAGATGCGATCAGGGCACGCGCGGCTTCCAGAACCGTATTGGCTCGATTGAGATGAAACCCGGGCGCCTGAATCAATTGCCCTATACCAGCATTCACCAGATCCTCGGCCGTCTCCAGACCCTCGGAGATCAGATATTCGGCGGTCTTGGGGCCTACTCCAGGTACATCGATTACTTTGTGTGTCACTATCATTCCCTTTAAATCTGTTCCTTATTAAGGATAGGTTTCAAGCCACGTTTAATCAATACGTTTTTTGGAACAAATCAAAGACTAACATCAACTATAATGTTACCTGGTATGATGATCTCACAGGCCATCCAGGAATAAAAAAGTGACTCACTCTCCATGATTCACTAATATCAGATAAGATAGATATTGTTTAATATCCGAACTCCAAACTTACTGAATAAAAGATGATGAAACGGGATAAGATTGAAAACACAATGAGTCGACTGAGATACATCAGCCTGATCGCCGTCATTGCCTCTGGGCTTGGCTCTATACTGATGTTCATCATAGGAGCTATCAAGACTGGAAGGGCCTTCATGGCCTATTTTTCTGGTGGTATTGGTCATCAACCTGATATATCAGCAAATCTCGCCATCACCTACATGATTCAGGCTGTCGATGTATTTCTCATAGGCCTGGTGTTGTTAATATTCTCCGGTGGCATCTATAACCTGTTTATCCACCGTGTGAATACCACATCCGAAGAAATCAGTAGCTGGATTAATATCAAAAACATTGGTCAGCTCAAAAAGATTCTAGCCGAACTGGTCATCGTTATTTTGTTTGTTAAGTTTCTAGAGGGGGGGCTGAAGATCGGCCTTAAAGATTACAGTTGGGAGATGCTAGTACTTCCCCTGGGTATCATCATGCTAGCCCTGGCCCTGAAACTCATGGAGCTTAATAAGCCAGATCAATAGGACGACCTGAATTGGGGTACCCCTCAGCTATTCTGATGCGCCAGCAGCCATCGCCAATACCTTTCTTTTTTCCAACTCAGAACTATTGGGCACTTCTAACCAGCCCTGAGTATGTCGCCTCACCAGTTCAGACAACATATCGATATGTCCTGAATCGTCATTGAGACAGGGTATATACTCATAGTCTTCGCCCCCCGCCTGGATAAACACCTCCTTGTTTTCCATGGCAATCTCTTCCAGTGTCTCCAGGCAATCGGCACTAAAGCCAGGACAGACCACATGAACTTTTTTCACCCCTTCCCTGGCCAGGGTCTCCAGTGTCTTATCGGTATACGGTGTCAGCCATTCCTTAGGCCCTAAGCGAGACTGAAACGTCAGCTGCCATTGCTCAGGCTCCAGACCTAACTCTTCTGCGAGTAGTCGTGCAGTCTTATGGCATTCACAGAAATAGGGATCACCCGCCTGGAAATATTCCTTTGGTATACCATGGAAGGACATGATCAGTTTTTCTGGCTGGCCGTGCTCAGCCCAATAACGCCGGATACCTGATGCAAGTGCACAGATATAGCCCTCATTATCATGGTAGTGATTAATAAATCGAAGCTCGGGAATCCATCGCCACCCCTGGATCTCATTGGTCACGGCATCAAAGGTGGAGGCCGTGGTCGATGCAGAATACTGAGGATAAAGGGGCAGGACGACAATCCGCCGCGCACCTGCCTGACGTAATTTTTCCAGGCCCTGTTCGATCGAAGGACTCCCATATCGCATGGCCAGTTCGACTTTTACCGGAGCGTCGATCTTTTCTTCCAATGCGACCTGAAGCGCCTGGGCCTGTCTCCTGGAGATCACAAGAAGAGGAGAGCCCTCATCGGTCCAGACCTTGGCATAAGCGGCAGCGGATCGCCGAGGGCGTGTATTCAGAATAACCAGGTTCAGAACAAACCACCAGACAATACGTGGAATCTCCACCACACGATGATCCCATAGAAACTCCTTAAGATATCGCCTGACATCAGAGGGGCTGGGTGAATCTGGAGTGCCCAGATTGGTCAGAAGCACGCCCAGGCATTCGGGCGTATCATGCCTAAACTGAGTCGGGTTTTTATCCATTAATGCATCATCCGGTCATGGTTATACAGTAAGAAGGCTTTACCCACCGGGGCTTAACCTGCTTTGGTATTATGCCTGATTTTAATTGGAAGAATGACCTCTATTCAGTTAATCCATCGCCCTGACCGGCACAACCCACCATGGATTACCAATTCATGGTCCATCGAATAAGGCCTCGGGCTTGATACGTTCCCAGTGGGCATGCCGTAACTGAATCTCCTCGTCCATATCGAATTCGAGTTGTAGTCGATAAAGATCGGCCCTGAGCGCCAACAGTTGATCAAACCCCTCTACCGGGCTCCTGGCCATACCCACAATCACGGTTGTCCGAGCAGCCCCCCCTTCATCAAAGAACGTATCCTCTATACGTGTAATCAGGTAAATCTTTCTGTTTCTGAAAAAATAACCGGAAAGGGTCTGTAGCATCTGATCACGCGTCAACCCCTGTTCATTTGAAAATTCCTGGCTGATCGTCTCTCTGAAAAACGCCAGGTCACGATCCTCTGCAGCAAGCTCCCCCTCCCTGATCAGTTCATTAATACGCTGCTCGGGAGAGGCATCCTGACCACAGCCAACAAGCCCAACCGTGACCATGATCAGGCCTGTCAGACCCAGTAGGACTGTCCATCGTATGCGCATAACCAATTCCTGTTGTGGTAAGAGTAGAAACTCAGCACAATAATCCCATAGTCAGGCCATTGTTTTCCATTTTATGCGAGCCGAGGGATGAAAGGGGTGTCGACCTTTAAAGGACTACATATCGTCCAGCAGGAGTTCCAGCTTCCTACAGCAGGTGGGTCTATACAATTACGGCCGGTCAGTCCCTCACTCGCCGTTAACAGCAACGATATCCAGGTCCATGAAGAAGACTGCTGGCAGATACTGAGTAACCAGCCCATTGTCAGCCAACGTGACCTTCATCCGATACGGGCCATGACCGACATGATCGATCAGCAGGCCCTGTCACCCGGAGAGATCTGTATCAGAGGAAGGCGATGGCTGGCGATCGTTTACGACCTAGAAGCCGACCCAGTTTGTCAGCCGACCTGGATATCTCAGGCCCTGAATAACATCTTGTCGCTAGCTGCATCCCGGGCCATCGAGACCATCACCTTACCTCTGCTGGGTTGCGCCCATGGGGGACTGAGTCCCAATCAAGGTTTGGAGTTACTACTCGATGCACTTTCCGGGCACAAATATATGCACCCTAACAGCATTCACCTGATTACGAATGCTCAGCAACTCAACAGCCTGACTAACTACCTGGACAAATTCTGCCGAGCATGAAAAAACCTCCCGCCAATGGCGGGAGGTATCTATCTAAACCATTACTTCTGTCGTCCCAGTAACAGCACCTCAACACGACGATTCTGGGCACGTCCTTCCGGGGTATTATTATTGGCAATGGGCATGCCTTCACCCATACCGATGGTGGCCATCTTACTGGGGTCCACGCCTTCGCTGACCAGGAAGTCACGTACCGCTTCAGCACGCTTCAGCGATAGGTCGAGGTTGTAGACATCATCACCGACATCATCGGTATGCCCCACAATCTCGATATAATTAGCACGGCGTAGCTCCTCTCTGGCCTGTTCAAGGTTCTTGAGCAGCATGTCCTCTCCCATAGGGGTGATTGCCGCACTACGGCGCTCAAACAGGGCCACACTGGGGAACCTGTAGGCATCGAGCGCACGAACCTCGCCAATGACAACCAGCTCTACTCGGCGATTCTGAGCACGGCCTTCTGCAGTAGCATTGGAGGCGATAGGGTCTTTATCACCACGACCAAGGATACGCAGTTTATCGGCATCGACTCCTGTTGATATCAGGTATTGACGTACGTTTTCGGCACGGCGCTTGGAAAGATCCAGATTATATTTGGGATCACCGGTACTATCCGTATGCCCCACAACGACACCGGCATAAGCCTGATTGAGTTCAGGGCTCAGGGTCTTGCGATA
>JANTGN010000130.1 GCA_024762895.1 Thiotrichales bacterium | reverse complement strand
TTAATCGTAAAGAGGCCAAGGCCCATGGTGAAGGGGGCTCGATCGTGGGTGCAGAACTCAAGGGGCGGATCCTGGTGATTGATGATGTCATTACGGCCGGTACTGCGATCCGGGAATCGGTAGACATCATCGAGGCCAGTGGCGCTGAATTGTGCGGGGTGGTGATCTCCCTGAACCGTCAGGAGCGGGGTAAGGCCGAGTTGTCCGCCATCCAGGAGGTGGAGCAGAACTATGGTATTCAGGTAGCCAGCATTGTGGCTCTGGATAACCTGGTAGAGCTGCTGGAGTCAGAGCCGGGTCAGGAGGAGGCGCTGGCTTCCATTAAGGCCTACCGAGCAGAGTACGGCGTCTGATCTGAAGCAGTCATTGACCCCCAAAGGCCGAAGCGTGTCTTCGGCCTTTTTATTGCCCGTGTGATGGTTTTTAGCCGATGATAAGCTTGATGCCCACCAGGATGGTGACGGTCTCAAAGCCTCGTTTGATCCAGCGGTTGCCCTTCTTGATGGCCAGGTGCGCACCCAGGTAACCACCCAGCAGAGAGCCTGCCAGCAGGGCGGGTAGCCAGGCCCATTGAATATCCCCCAGCAGACCGAGGGTGATCGCCCCGGTCCCATTCCAGAACAGCCCGACCAGGATCAGGGTATAGGCCACGGCCCGCCTGTAATCCAGGCCAAACCAGCGAACCAGCCAGAGGGTGACGAACAGCCCCGTACCCGAGGTGAGTGATCCATTCAGAAAGCCAATGAAAAACAGCAGGCTCCCACCAATGACCCTGCCCCGAAGATCGCGGTTGCGGCTGGATGCATTCTGCCCCAGCTCCGGTTGAAATACCGAGTACAGCCCCAGTCCGATCGTCAGGCAGCCCAGGGCGACTTCCGACCAGCGCCCAGGTATGTGCAGAATGACGTTGGCACCCAGAATGACCCCCGGCAGGCCCGTGGCAAGGATGAACAGGGCAAATCGACGCTCCAGGCTTTGTTCGCGTAGATGCCTGAGGGTGGCTCCCACGCCCAGGGCCACACTGGCCACCTTGTGGGTGGCCAGGGCGACACCAAAGGGGAGTCCCAGAAAGATCAGGGCAGGAAGTTGTATCAGGCCCGCGCCACCGCCGGAAAAGGCCGAAAAGAGGTTTGCCAGCAGGGAAATGACGAACAGCAAGAGTTGGTCAATCAGGTCCAATCGTCATTCCGGGGTGTCGTGGTTGGGAAAAATGTCTACAATGGGTTCATTATTATAACGATGATTGATGGAGTCCATGCTTAACATGCCCAGGTTTTTGCTTCTTTTTTTACTCATCAGCATGACCTCTGTGGCCCAGGCCGATATGTATCGCTGGGTAGACAGTGATGGACGTATTCATGTCAGCGATACCCTCCCACCAGCCGCAGCACGTTTTGGCTACGATATATTAACGACCCAGGGCCGTGTGATCAGGAGTGTCGATGCACCGTTGAGCAAGGAAGAAGAGGCCGCACAGGCCGCTGCTGAGAAAGAGGCCTCTGAAAAGGCCGCCAGGATTAAGGCCGAGCAGGAACAGAAGGCACGACGTGATCGTATCCTGACCCTGACCTATGGCACCGTTGAGGAAATCGAATTGGCACGAGACGAGCGTATCTCGCTGCTGGAATCCTATATCCAGTTGAACCAGAAGAACCTGGAGCAGAAAGAGGCAGAGCTGGAGGCCATCAATAAGCGGATTCAGCCCTTTATCGAAAAGGGGAACCCGGTTCCCGAGGCCTTTTCCTCCAAGCAGGCACGTCTTTCCGAAGAGGTGTCGACCCTGAATGGCAATATCGAGCACCAGAGACAACAGCTAAAAGACCTCGAGCAACGCTTTGCGTCGGATATCCAGCGATTTGAGGAAATACAGGAAGAAAAGAAAAAGGCCAAGGCATCGGCTAACTAGCCACCGGCTTTAGCAAAAAATCCTGAGGTACAGGCCTAGCCCTTGATCAGCGTGCCCACGCCCGTATCAGTGAATAACTCCAGCAAGACCGCATGTTCAACCCGGCCGTCAATGATGTGCGAGGTGCGCACCCCGGAGCGTACCGCATCCAGGGCACAGTTGATCTTCGGCAGCATGCCCCCGTAGATGGTGCCGTCCGAAATCAGGTCCTCAACCTGCTGTGCATCGAGTCCGGTTAGCAATTGCCCTTCTTTACTCAATAGTCCCGGGGTGTTGGTGAGCAGGATCAGTTTTTCAGCGCCCAGGACGACCGCGAGTTTACCGGCCACCAGGTCGGCGTTGATATTGTAGGAGCAGCCGTTTTCACCGACGCCGATCGGCGCGATCACCGGGATGAAGTCTCCACCATCCAGCATATGCACCACGGAGGGGTCAATAGAGCTGACCTCGCCCACATGCCCCAGATCAATGATCTCAGGGGCATTCAGTTCCGGTGAGTGTCTTTCCATTTTCATGGGTGTGGCCCGAATCATGGCGCCATCTTTACCCGTCAGGCCGATGGCGCGGCCGCCATGCTGATTGATGAGATTGACGATTTCCTTATTGACCAGTCCGCCCAGCACCATCTGCACCACATCCATGGTCTCCGTATCGGTGACCCGCATGCCATCGACAAACTGACTTTCCTTGCCCAGCTGCTCCAGCAGCTTACCGATTTGCGGGCCTCCTCCATGCACCACGACGGGGTTGATCCCCACCTGCTTTAACAGCACGATATTACGGGCAAAGCTGTTTTTGAGCTCATCATCGACCATGGCATTGCCGCCATATTTAATGACGATGGTCTTGCCGCTAAAGCGTTGTATATAGGGCAGGGCCTCGATCAGGACCTCTGCGACATTAATGGCTTGCTGTTTATCCAAGAAAACGACCCCTGCTAAAAAGGCACGGTCAAGGTTGGGTCGACCGCGAGTATCTGCTGGTGTAACTGCCCCTTAAGGCGGTTAAGAGCTGAAATGTTATCAGCTTCGACTCGAATCACAATGCTTGGCGTGGTATTGGAGGCGCGTATCAGGTACCAGCCATCGGGATATTCAACGCGCAGACCGTCCAGGTCAATAACCCGCTGGGCATCCTTTAGCGATATCTTGTCGCTAAAATCGAGCATAAAATTCCGTGCTGCCTGAGCATCGGGAAAGTCGATTGAAAGTTCTGGGGTGTTGTAGCTGTCGGGCAGATCATGAAACACAGCCGTTGGTGACAGACTCTGGGAGGCAAGAATTTCAAGCAGGCGTGCCCCGGCGTACAGCGCATCATCAAAGCCGTACCAGCGATCCAGAAAGAAGATGTGGCCGCTGAGTTCACCCGCGAGGGCGGCCTGGTCCATTTGTAATCGTGACTTCATGACGGAATGCCCTGTACGCCAGATCAGGGGTTTGCCTCCGGCGTAGCGGATGAGTTGATCGAGGTGTCGGCTGCATTTGATGTCATAGATGATCTCAGCCCCGGGTTTGCGCTGCAGGATCTCCTCCGCATAGAGCATCAGCAGGCGGTCTGGCCAGATGATATTGCCCTCACCATCAACAACTCCGAGACGATCGCCATCGCCATCAAAGGCCAGCCCCAGGTCGAGCTTATGCCTCTTCACGTGCTGGATCAGGGCCTGTAGATTCTTCGGATCACTGGGGTTGGGATGATGATTGGGAAAGCTGCCATCGATCTTGCAGAACAGGGGATGAACCTCGCACCCCAGGGCCTCATAGAGGTGGGCAGCGGCTACGGATGCCGCCCCATTGCCGCAATCAACCCCGACGCGCAGAGAACGTTTGAGGCTGATGCGATGGCAAACCTCTTTCAGATAGGTGGGAATGATGGTGAAGGACTCGCGCTTACCTGGCGTGTCCTGGTGTAGCTGGCCGGATTGAATGCGGCGCCTCAGATCCTGGATGTCTTCATCGTACAGGCAGCGGTGATCGATGGTGATCTTGAAGCCATTGTACTGCGGGGGGTTATGGCTTCCAGTTACCATCACATTGTTAGGGATGCCCAGGTGCTGTGAGGCAAAATAACTTAGCGGGGTTGGAACCAGGCCGACGTCGGTGACATGACAGCCGGTTGATAGCAAACCCCCGATCAATGCCTCGGCCAGTTCGGGGCTCTCCGTCCGACCATCCCTGGCCACGATGCAGGAGGTCTGCCCCTGCTCTCGAATCTGACTGCCTATGGCCTGCCCGATGAGATGGGCGACCTTGTTGCTGAGGTCCTGATCGACACGGCCACGAATATCATAGGCCCGAAAGAGCTCGGGGCTGAGGGTCGGCGTAGTCAGGACAGGCCCCTAGTGTGTGCCGGAGTGGCCAAAACCGCCTTCGCCGCGTTCACTGTCTTTGAATTCTTCGACAATCTCAAAGTCAACCTGCACGACGGGGACAAACACCAGCTGGGCAATGCGTTCACCCACGTTGATGGTAAAGGGCTCGTGACCCCGGTTCCAGGTCGAGACAAACAGCTGCCCCTGATAATCCGAGTCGATCAGACCGACCAGGTTGCCCAGGACAATTCCGTGTTTATGGCCCAGGCCGGAGCGAGGCAGAATGGTGGCCGCCAGGCCCGGATCTGAGATATGAATGGCCAGGCCCGTCGGGATTAAGGTGGTCTCACCGGGGCGGAGTTCCAGGGGGGCGTCCAGGCAGGCCCGAAGATCCATACCGGCAGAGCCGGGGGTGGCATGTTCGGGCAGAGGGATTTCCTTGCCTAGTCTGGGGTCCAGGATCTTGAGTTCAATTTTTTGCATGTTGTATATCGATAATATTGTCTGAGCTGTGCAGTCGTTTGGCGATGAGCGCTATCAATGAACGGGCGAGTCGGTCTTTTGACTGCATGGGTAAGGATTGGTGGCCTTCGGGCCAGAATACCTCCAGGGCATTATCGTCCTGGTCAAAGGCCAGCCCCTGTCCGACCTTGTTGGCCGCAATCATGTTCAGCCTTTTACGAACGAGTTTGTCGCGGGCATAATCCTCAAGCTGTTGAGTCTCGGCGGCAAAGCCGACGGTAAAGGGGGCGTCAGGACGTTGTGCTACCTGGGCCAGGATATCTGGATTGCGCCTGAGCTCAAGGCTCCAGTCTTCCTGCGTCTTTTTATGTTTCTGGTCGGCAGGCTGTGCGACCCGATAATCGGCCACGGCCGCCGTCGCGATAAAGACCTGGCAGCCATCAACGGCCTTGAGGCTGGCATCCAGCATTTCTTCAGCGGTCTCTACGCGAACGCAGGCGATACCTTCCGGTGGTTGCAGATGAACCGGGCCACTGATCAGGGTGACTTCCGCGCCTGCCTCCCTGGCCGATCGTGCCAGGGCATACCCCATCTTGCCCGAACTACGATTGCTGATGTAGCGCACCGGGTCGATAGCTTCCCTGGTCGGACCAGCGGTGACCACGACCTTTAACCCGGCCAGTGCGCCGGTCTGAAAATGGCTGGCAACGGCATTCAGCAGGACCTCGGGTTCCTCCATGCGGCCCTCGCCGGTCTCACCACAGGCCTGCGCCCCACTGGCCGGTCCAATCAGGCGAATGTCCAGGTCTTTCAGGGTATGGCAGTTCTGTTGCGTGGCTGGGTTGTTCCACATGACGCGATTCATGGACGGTGCCAGCATGATGGGCGCCTCGGTTGCGAGGCACAGGGTGCTGAGTAAGTCATCTGCTCGACCCTGCGCAATGCGCGCTATTGTATTGGCACTGGCGGGGGCGACCAGGATAAGGTCGGCCCAGCGGGCCAGCTCGATATGGCCCATTGCGGCCTCGGCCTCGAGGTCGAATAACTCGGTATGTACTGAGTTGCCAGAAAGGGCCTGTAGCGTTAGCGCCGTGATGAACTCCTGCGCACCCTGGGTCATGACCACGCGTACTTCTGCTCCCGCCTTGACCAGCAGCCGGGTCAGTTCCGCCGCCTTATAGGCCGCAATACCGCCGGAAATACCGAGTACGATGTGTTTGTGAGTCAAGCTAGACATGGCGTGATTTTATCAGGCTTTATCAGGAGCGTCGTAAATTTTGCAGATTATTCAAAATTCTAATCTATATACCGAGTATGAAGTGGCGATGAACACTGATTTGTAGTGCTCGGTTAGCCCATGGTCTTTTCACGGGGTTCAATGGATCGGATGCGGTCCAGCCTTAACACGCGGCTGATGCCACAAAGGCTCCGTGCGATTAGAAACTCGGCCTTTTTTCGTGTGCGTAGATTTATCGGTAACAGTGTTTCAATTCGAGAGAGATTGCGCGCACCAAGATAGCAGAGTTTCAGGTGGTCCTGGTGCATGATGTGCAGTTCATATTCACTATAGAGTTCACAGGAGACGGGGGTGTAGTCCTTATTCATCATCGCGTAGCGTCTCGGCGCCAATGATCTCTGCGTTGGCATCAAAATGGAGTGAAAACAGGATTGGTTTGCAGCAGACCTGGCAGTCTTCAATGTATTCCTGGTCTCCTGCACTGGCATCTATCTGCGTCGTGAAAAGTTCACCGCAGTAAGGACATTGAATACCCAGTTCCTGGATCAGGTCAGTCATCTTCGGGTAGGAATCGCTCTGTCATTTCATTCAGGAACCGACGACCCTGTGTAGTCGGGATGAGTCGGTTATCTTTAATGGATAATAGTCCTAATTCTTCCAGCTCGCTAATCGTGGGCGTGATCACCTGGGGCGAGAGTCCGGTTCGTTCTTCAAACAGAGAAAGCGGGAAACCCTCGGTTATACGCAGCGCATTGAGCATGAACTCGAAGATTCTTTCCTGCTCCTGAATCCTGCGCTGCTGGCTAATCGCGGTACCCTGTTGGGTCGCTGCCATGTACTGCATAGGTTGGCGATAGCGTTCATAGCGGGTGATGGTGCCACTGGCCGGATCGCTGATCTTGGCATGTGCCCCGGCCCCGATACCCAGGTAGTCCCCATATTCCCAGTAGTTCCGATTATGTCGGCACTGCCGTTTTTTCTGTGAGTAGGCTGAGACCTCATACTGTTCATAGGCCCGTTCTGCGATTAACTCCTGGCCCTGGATAAACAGCTCATCAATAGAGGCATCCAGCGGAAGCTGGGGAGGGTGGGAGTAAAAAAAAGTATTGGGTTCTATCGTGAGCTGGTACCAGGACAGATGTTCAGGTGCGAACTCCAGGGCCGAACGCAGATCATCCAGGCCTGGTTCGGTTGATTGCCCGGGCAGGCCAAACATCAGATCAAGATTGATATTGTCGAACCCGGCATCACGCGCAACCTGAATAGCCATCCGGGCCTCAGCGGCATTATGAATACGCCCGAGTTCCCTCAGGGCGCGGTCGTCAAAGCTCTGGATGCCCATCGAGAGTCGATTGATGCCGATGTCCCTAAATTCATTAAAACGTCCCTGTTCCACCGTGCCGGGATTGGCCTCCAGGGTTATCTCGCATTCGGCTGTGATTGACAGGCGGGCCCGCAGACCGCTAAACAGTTGGTCAATGGC
>JANTGN010000129.1 GCA_024762895.1 Thiotrichales bacterium | reverse complement strand
ATCAGTTCCGGGTTCATACCGGATTCATTACGAGTGATGGCCTCTGCCTGTTTCACATCGCGACCTGAAACAACCGTATCCCAGGATTGCCCGGATTGCAGGCTAGTCAGTTGCTTCCTGCCGTATTCACGTACCAGACGTTGCATCTCCTGTGTCGCCAGGGTGTTTCTGATCAGATCACTGACTTCTGCCAGATCTCTTTGCTGGGGAGCTTCATGTTCCAGCACACGCAGTACGATGACCCGACCGCTATTAAGCTCGATCAGGTCACTATTGTTCTGACCTTCGAGGACCTCAGTGGAAAATGCCGCTTCACGAATAGCCTGTTCCTGGGCAATACCAGTACCCTCGGCCAGTACAAACCAGTCACTGGTCTTGATCGGCAGGTCGACTGCGGCAGCGGCCTCTTCAAGATTATCCGGTACCTCGTAGCTCAGGGTACCCAGTGTTTCTGTTAGATCCAGAAAGCGACGCTCAGCCTCCTGCTGACGCATCTCAGAAATAATCTGATCCTTCACCTCTTCAAAAGACTGCTGCTGCGATGGAACGATCGCCCGAACCAGAATCAGCTCAACACCCCGTTCGGTACGAACAGGGTTGCTCACCTTGCCCTGAGGCAGGGTAAAGGCAGTCTGATCGAACGCCGTACCCATCTCACCACGCTGGACCTCACCCAGATCACCCCCACGCTTGGCCGTGAAACTGTCTTCAGATTCCGCCCTGGCAAGTTCCTCAAACGAAGCACCCGCCTTGATCTGCTGCTGAACCATAGTGGCCATTGCCATGGCCTCCTGTTCCGTTCTCTGTCCTTCGATCTTGAAGAGAATGTGGCTCAGCTGGCGACGCTCTGGTGTCTGATAGATTGATTGCTGATCATCGTAATAGAGTTGGGCCTGTTCTTCATCGACCGGAATAGATTGAGCCACCTCATCGATATTCAGATCGACATAGGCCACACGAACACGCTCATCCGTCAGGAACTCATTGAGATGATCTTCATAGTACTGCTGAATCGCGGCCTCGTCCGGGCTCGCCTGGGCACGAAACTCATCAGCCCTTATGGTGATGTAATCAAAATCACGTTTCTGTCCCAGCAGTCGCTGATAGTCTTCAACCTCTCCCCGTAACACCAGCGCAGAATTTGCGATCCCTTCCTGGAACTGCGCCTGTAACAGGGAATCTCGCATCTGTTGTTCAAAGCCCGTCTTGGAGATACGTTGACGATCAAGTAATCGGTTGTAGAGCTGGGGGTCGAATCGCCCGTTGTTCTGGAACACCTCCATCTCTTCAATAGCAGATAACAGGGCCTTATCACTCACTCGGTAACCAGATACCTGGAGTTCCTGCCTGAGCACCGTTTCGAGGATCAGGCTTTCGATCGCCTGACTCCTGAGCATGTCATCATTGATCAGGCCTTCGGGTATACGGCCAGAGAACATCTGGTTCAGGCGTTGCTTTTGCTGCTGAAAGGCATTCTGATAGACACGCAGAGGTATCTCTTCGCCATTGACCTCTGCAGCCAGACTCTTACCCCCACCTTCGAAGTAGGACTGAATGCCCCAGAGGGCAAAAGGTATACTGATCAAAAACAGGATGACGTAGGCAAAGACACCTGTGGCGCGGTCACGGATATTCTGCAGCATTACTTAATTACACTCCGCGGATGATGGTAGGGCCCATTATCTCAGCAGGCCTGAATTCAATCCTGTTATTAAATTGGCGGAGTGGACGGGACTCGAACCCGCGACCCCCGGCGTGACAGGCCGGTATTCTAACCAACTGAACTACCACTCCGCATAAAAGCGACCCTAACATCAGGGTCAATTTCCTATCGGACAACAGGCTTGAACCTGCTTAAAAGAAAAAGGGCGTCATAAAGACACCCTTTCCCATTTTGGCGGAGCGGACGGGACTCGAACCCGCGACCCCCGGCGTGACAGGCCGGTATTCTAACCAACTGAACTACCGCTCCAATATGGTGGGTGCTGAGAGACTTGAACTCCCGACATTCGCCTTGTAAGGGCGACGCTCTACCAACTGAGCTAAGCACCCGATGTCACGAGGGCGCCTAGTTTACGGCATCCTTTAATGCTTTACCAGCCTTGAAACTAGGAACATTTGAAGCAGCAATCTGGATGGTTTCGCCAGTGCGTGGGTTACGACCACTGCGGGCTTCGCGATGACGTACGAGGAAGGTACCAAAGCCAACCAGGGTGATCTGGTCGCCTTCTTTGAGGGTATCGCCAACAACATTAACAAAAGCGTCAATTGCCTTGGTGGCATCGGCCTTGGTCATATCGGCCGCATCGGCAACAGCATCAATGAGCTCTGATTTATTCATTAAAATTTATCTCCTATGAGCGGATTACAATCTACGCTGATCTCAATGTTTTACGATTAATTACAGTCTAAATGTAAAAACCGCGAAAATAGATATGGTCTACTAACCCAGCGCCGGAAAGCGCGTAAGCGAACGGATTTATACCAATTGCCTTGGAACCCTGTCAATCTTGACATACAAAGTTTTTCAATAAGTTTCGAAGCATGCACTCAAGCCATTTCTTTAAGTGAACGCTAATAACTTGAAATTAAAGTTTTTTAACCCGGCTTTACAAACAGGGCATTAGAAAGAATTGATATTCTGATCTGCCGCAATGTGATTGGATTCACGCATTATATTGATCGCTATTGATCACTAAAACAAAGCAAAAAAGGCGCTTAATAGCGCCTTTTTTGCTTTGTTTAAAACTTTTCGATCAATGATGCCTGACTGAGGATCGCTTCTTACTGGCACTTTTCTTGCGACCCTCAACACCTCCTGATTTGCTTTCCTTAGACGGCGTCGGTTTATGTTGGAGCGCAATTTCCAGCACCTCATCAACCCAACGCACAGGACGAATATCCAGCTTACCCTTGATATTCCTGGGTATCTCAACCAGATCCTTTTCGTTGTCCTGAGGGATGATAACGGTCGATATTCCGCCTCGATGCGCCGCCAGTAACTTCTCCTTCAAGCCACCAATCGGCAATACTTCACCGCGCAGGGTAATCTCACCCGTCATGGCCACATCGGCCTTGACCGGTATATCGGTTAATGCGGATACCAGGGCTGTACACATGCCAATACCCGCACTGGGACCATCCTTGGGCGTGGCACCCTCAGGGACATGAATATGGATGTCCTTGGTTTCATAGAAATCCGCGGGTATACCGAGTATACCCGCTCGACTGCGCACCACGGTCATGGCAGCCTGTATGGACTCACGCATTACATCACCCAGAGAACCGGTGAATACCGTCTTACCCTTGCCGGGAACAACCGCCGACTCGATAGTCAGCAACTCACCACCAACCTCTGTCCAGGCCAAACCGGTTACCTGGCCTACCTGGTCAAATTCTTCAGCCAGGCCATAGCGGAAGCGATGGACACCCAGATATTTTTCCAGGTTTTTCGGAGTTACGCTGATCTTTTTACGCTTGCTGGCCAGCAGTTCATCCTTAACGACCTTACGACAGATCTTGGAGATCTCACGTTCCAGATTTCGAACACCGGCCTCTCGGGTGTAATAACGAACGATATCTCGAATCGCCGCATCGCTCATGCTCAACTCGTCATCCTTAACACCATTGTTCTTCATCTGTTTGGGTAACAGATAATTCTTGGCGATATTGGTCTTCTCGTCTTCGGTATAACCAGGAATTCGAATGACTTCCATACGGTCCAATAATGGTCCTGGAATATTCATGCTGTTGGAGGTCGCAACAAACATGACATCGGATAAATCGTAATCCACTTCCAGATAATGATCCGCAAAGCTGTTATTCTGCTCCGGGTCCAGCACCTCAAGCAGGGCTGAAGCGGGGTCACCTCGGAAATCCATGGCCATCTTGTCTATTTCATCCAGCAGGAACAGAGGGTTACGCACTTCTACCTTTGACAGGTTCTGAATAATCTTTCCCGGCATGGAACCAATATAGGTACGGCGATGGCCACGGATCTCGGCCTCGTCACGCACGCCCCCGAGGGACATACGCGTAAATTTACGGTTGGTAGCCCGTGCTATCGAACGCCCCAGGGAGGTCTTACCGACGCCGGGAGGTCCTACCAGGCATAGAATCGGCCCCTTGAGTTTTTTCACGCGTTGCTGCACGGCCAGGTACTCAAGAATACGTTCCTTGACCTTTTCCAGGCCATAATGATCTTCATCCAGGATTTGCTCAGCACTCGCCAGGTCATTCCGTACCTTGGTCTTTTTCTTCCAGGGCACCTGAACCATCCAGTCGATATAATTGCGCACTACCGTGGCCTCAGCCGACATCGGTGACATCATCTTGAGCTTGTTCAGTTCGGTTACGGCCTTATCCTTGACCTCTTTAGGCATGCCGGCCTCTTCGATCTTCCGCTCAAGCTCTTCGACCTCATTGGGTACATCCTCAATGTCACCCAGTTCTTTCTGGATGGCCTTCATCTGCTCATTGAGATAGTACTCGCGCTGGCTCTTTTCCATCTGCTGCTTAACACGGCCACGAATACGCTTTTCGATCTGCAGGATATCAATCTCACCCTCAATCAGACTCATCAGATATTCCAGGCGTTCACGGACATCTTCGATTTCGAGGATATTCTGCTTTTCCTCTATCTTCAGAGACATGTGTGCCGCAATGGTATCGGCCAGGCGTGCAGGTTCATCGATACCGGCCAGAGAGGTGAGTATCTCGGGTGGGACTTTCTTGTTTAATTTTACGTACTGATCAAAGAGGTTGAGTACCGAACGGGTCAGAACGTCACCTTCGCGTTCATCCATATCCAATTCGTCCGGCATCACTGAGATCTGAGCTGAAAAATAGCCCTCGGTCTCCATCAGTTCCAGGACATGGGCGCGAGAGCCACCTTCCACCAGTACCTTGATCGTACCGTCAGGTAATTTGAGCAACTGCAGGATCGTTGAAAGACATCCGATCCGGTGAATCTGATCGGCTTCCGGCTCATCAACATCGGCACTTTTCTGTGCTACCAGCATGATTTGCTTATTATCGGCCATGGCTGCTTCCAGGGCCTGTATCGACTTTTCTCGACCTACAAAGAGTGGAATCACCATATGAGGATAGACCACTACGTCACGTAAAGGGAGTAACGGTACGATCTGCATAGGTTCATTGGTCACTTCACGGATTTTGCTATCAGCAGTTGCCATCATTTAGTCTCTTGATTGGCCCGGCTTGATGCCAGACTTATTTGGTGTGTCATTGTTATGTGTGGGCAAACAATGAGTTTTCAAGCGCACAACGAAAAAGGGCGGCCAATGCCGCCCTCTTTGTCTAGTCCGCCGCCGCCTTGGGCAACTCGGAGGACTCGTAGATCAGATACGGCTGGGCATCTCCCTTTATGACCTCCCCATCGATCACCACCTTGCTGACTCCCTCGGTTGAGGGCAGGTCGTACATGGTGTCCAGCAGCGCGTGCTCCAGTATAGTCCTGAGGCCACGAGCACCTGTCTTTCGTTCCATGGCCTTCTTGGCCACCGCAGACAGTGCGTCTTCGCGGAACTCAAGTTCAACGCCTTCCATCTCGAACAGACGATGATATTGCTTGGTCAGGGCATTCTTGGGTTCGGTCAGGATGCGTATCAGGGCCTCTTCATCCAGTTCCCTGAGGGTCGCTACCACCGGTAGACGGCCAACGAATTCAGGAATCAATCCATAGCGGATCAGGTCTTCTGGTTCGACGGTGGAGAGTACCTCACCGACACTACGATTATCTTCCTTGGATTTGACCTCGGCAGAAAATCCGATACCGGTCTTCTCGCTACGGTCACGAATAACCTTATCCAGGCCAGCAAAAGCCCCACCCACAATGAAGAGGATATTCTTGGTATCTACCTGCAGGAATTCCTGCTGGGGGTGTTTGCGTCCACCCTGTGGAGGCACGGAGGCAACAGTGCCCTCAATCAGTTTCAGCAACGCCTGCTGTACACCTTCACCAGACACATCACGGGTAATCGATGGATTATCGGATTTACGAGAGATCTTATCGATCTCATCGATATAGACGATACCCGTCTGCGCCTTATCGACGTCGTAATCGCATTTTTGCAGCAACTTCTGGATGATGTTTTCAACATCCTCACCCACATAACCAGCCTCGGTCAGGGTAGTGGCATCGGCTATAGTGAACGGTACATTCAGTAGCCTGGCCAGGGTCTCGGCCAACAGGGTCTTACCGGAGCCCGTGGGGCCGATCAGTAGAATATTGCTCTTGGATAGCTCGACTTCATCTTTACCGGTCCCCGCTTCCATACGCTTGTAGTGGTTATAAACCGCTACGGACAAGACCTTTTTGGCATCGGCCTGACCGATGACATATTCATCCAGTATGGCCTTGATTTCGTGGGGATTGGGGAGTTTTTCACCTGATACAGCCGACTGCTCCTGCATCTCCTCACGGATAATATCATTACACAGCTCTACACATTCATCACATATGAAGACCGAGGGACCCGCAATCAGCTTGCGAACCTCGTGCTGGCTCTTGCCGCAAAATGAACAGTACAGCAGCTTGCTACTATCCTGATCGTTATGCTTGTCGTCACTCATTTAGTACAACCTCTATATACTCCTGAGCCCCACATTGCCTTTTTTCACGACAAGTTGCAAGCCGGGAAAAAGCAGGGTTATTACTGAATCACAATCTCAGGCCCTGACCACGCCATATTCCGATTATAGAGCGATTCCAGGCGTTTGCAGCATCACAGCAGCATTTTCGCCCGAAATCAGTCTTCAGATTCGGCAGGCTCCGATACGACGACGTTGCCACGATCCATCAGGACCTGGTCCACGAGGCCATACTCTGCTGCTTCCTCGCTACCCATGAAGCGGTCACGATCGGTGTCCTGCTCAATGGTTTCGAGGTTCTGCCCGGTATGTTTTGCCAGTATATGATTGAGTTTCTCGCGGATCTTCAGAATTTCACGGGCATGGATATCGATATCACTGGCCTGCCCCTGGAATCCGCCCAGAGGCTGATGGATCATGACACGAGAATGCGGCAGACAATAACGTTTATCGGCTGCACCACCTGCCAGCAGCAGTGCCCCCATGCTTGCGGCCTGCCCCACACACAGGGTGCTGACATCAGGCTTAATAAACTGCATGGTGTCATAGATGGCCATACCCGCCGTTACAGAGCCACCGGGTGAGTTGATGTACAGATGGATATCCTTGTCGGGGTTTTCCGACTCCAGGAACAGCAGCTGGGCCACAATCAGGTTAGCCATATGATCTTCGACCTGGCCCACCATGAAGATCACCCGCTCCTTGAGTAGACGGGAATAGATATCATAGGCACGTTCGCCACGAGACGTCTGTTCCACAACCATGGGGACAAGGCCTGCAGCCTGAGTCTCCAAAGCACCGCCCAT
>JANTGN010000128.1 GCA_024762895.1 Thiotrichales bacterium | reverse complement strand
ATTGAATGGTATCTCGAAGTCAGGGGGCATATCAGTCCCGATACCATCATGTATTCAGACTGGATCGTCTGGAGTATGTTTCTGCTCGAGGCCGTAGTGACCACCTCTTTGGTGCGTGATAAAAAACGCCATTTGCGCTGCAACTGGGTCAATCTCCTCATCATCGTCGGGGGGCTGCCGATACTCTGGGGGGTCACACCACTTGCCGCCTTTCTTCGTAGCCTGAGACTACTGTTGCTGTTTGGCCTGATGGTGCGTTTTTCGCAAACACTGCGGACGATACTTGCCCGAAACAACCTGGGTTATTCCATGATGATTGCCGGAGGCGTCGTGGTGATCTCGGGTTTCATCATCTCCGCCATCGAGCCGGATATACCGGATCCCGCCGATGGTATGTGGTGGGCCCTGGTCACCATCACTACCGTCGGCTATGGAGATATCACTCCGACCACACCCACGGGCAGGGCCTTTGGTGCCCTGTTGATTATCATCGGCGTGGTGTTGTTTTCTATCCTGATGGCGAACATCACGGCGTATCTGATCGAAAGGGAAGTCGGTGAAGAGGTCGAACAGGAGGAGGATGATCTGATGCAGGAATTCTATTATCTGAATAACCGCCTGGACAAGATTGAACGACAACTCGATACGCTCATGACTGAACGCGAGAAAGACAGGGATAAGGGCTAGGAAAACAGGTCTCGTCTAGTCCCCGGTGTTAGACCTGGTCCGCGTCAGGATTGCCCTGGCCCGGTTGAGGGCGCCGATCAGGCCCGCTCGACCAGACGTAATGACCGACACGGGAATATCTTCAAGCAGCGCTCTCATGGCGGGGTTATCACGAAAGGCCTGCATGAATTCAGGCCGTTCAAGAAGCGGCAGAATCTTGGTGGCAATGCCACCCGCGATATATAGTCCACCATAAGGCAGATAACCCAGGGCGGCATCACCGAGTTGTGCTGCATAGATCCGCGTGAAAAGACGCAAGGTCTCGACGCCCAGTTCATCGCTGCCAGCCAGTGCCGCCTGACTCAGGGCGGCGCTGGCATCATCTCTTTGCATCGCCTGGCTCAGGGCGGGTCCGGGTTGGATGTCTCTCTCTGTTTGCAGATACCCAGCAATGTGTTGTATGCCCGGACCCGATAACAGGAATTCACGTGAGCAGTGGCCCTGGCTTTTCAGCCAGTAATGCATCAGTGCCAGTTGCTCTTCATCGGCCGGTGAGAAATGCACATGGCCGGATTCGCTGGGATAGATCCGGGTCTGTATGCCTTGGCCGTCGGCCATGCAGAGGCCAAGTCCGGTGCCGGCGCCCATGGCCAGGCGCGGCGCCCTGGGCTCAGGTCTTCCCTGCTGCAGGACCACGAGATCATCCTTCTGCAAATGCTCCAGTGCATAGCCGATGGCGGCGAAGTCGTTGATTAGCTCGGTCGGGGCACCGCCCGTCCAATGAGAGAGTGCCTCGCTGTCGGCGTACCAGGGCAGGTTGGTGAGCTGACACCGGGAACGGTTCCCGGATCGTTGCACTGGCCCGGCCAGCGCCAGGGTGGTGGCGACAATATCCTGGGGCCTTGCCTGGCTCTGATCCATGAAGTCCTGCAGCATGGTCTCGATGGTGTCGTATTCAGCACTGGGCAGGCTGGCCTCGAACTGGGTGACCAGCTCCCCGTCCATGATCTTCGCCAGTGCCATCAGGCTCTTGGTGCCTCCGATATCGCCTGCCAGCAGATACATCGATGTCACTCCTTGTGTAAGGCTATCTGGTTAGATAGTGCCACAAACTCGGCAACACTGAGTTGCTCGGGTCGTTTACCCGAGTCTATGCCTGCTGCCTGAAAGTGCTGATCGGTAGCAAGTTGCTTGAGTGACTTGCGCAGGGTCTTTCGACGTTGTGAAAAGGCCTGGTTAACGAGCCCTGAAAAGTGCTTTTCGTTATGGGCAGGATAAGGCAGAACCTGATAGGGCTCCAGCCGTACGACGGCCGACTCCACCTTGGGCGGAGGCTGAAAGGCCCCTCGACCTACGGTAAAAAGGTACTCTGCTTTACAACGGTACTGGACCATGACGGAGAGACGTCCATAATCACCCCCCCCGGGGGGGGCGGTGATTCGTTGCACGACCTCTTTTTGTAGCAGGAAGTGCATATCCCTGATCTTGTCTGCCGAATCGAGCAGATGGAAGATCAGGGGCGTTGATATGTTGTAGGGCAGGTTACCAACGACACGCAGGCTTTTCGGTTTGGTCGCTAAGTGACCAAAGTCATAATCCAGGGCATCGGCCTGGTGTATGTTGAGATCACCATAATCACCACACTTATTTTGCAGGATTGGTATGACGTCCCGATCGAGTTCAACGACCAATAGCGACTCCAGCTTTTCCAGTAGAGGGCAGGTGATGGCCCCCAGCCCGGGACCGATCTCGACCACCGTCTCACCTGGCCTGGGATTGATGGCGGAGACGATAGCCCGAATGATATTCGGGTCATGAAGGAAATGTTGGCCGAATCGCTTCCTGGCCCTGTGTGGTGCGGGATTGCCCATGCGAAATCGTATTTATTCAAAATATTCTAAAAAAGACAGGTTGGGATTATCCACTAATGCCAGGCAGTTAGGAAATTGTATGAGAGATTAAAAATCGCGATGAATAACGCATTGCTTGTTTTGAAGGATTTCTTTTCCCAGCCACATCCTGATTTTTAGATCTTGAAATAGACCGATCAGTCTACTAGCATTAGACAGACTGGTCGGTCTAGTCAGGGCCAGTGCAGTGTGGCCACTAAACACGAGGATAAAAATTATGAGCACTTCTCTCTACGAACGCCTGGGCGAATCAACCGGTATTCGCGCTTTGGTTGATGCCATTGTTGTCCGTCACCTGAAAAACCCTGCTATAAGCAAGCGCTATGAGCCACTAGCCGGAGACCCTGAACGGCTCGAAGAGGTTACCCAACACCTGTGCGACTTTCTGGAGGCCGGGACTGGCGGTCCGGCCACCTACAAAGGCAAAAATATGGTTGAGGCCCATCGAGGAATGAATATTAGCGGTGAGGAATACATAGCGGTGCTCGATGATATTGTCGGCGCCATGCAGGAGCGCGAGGTCGATGAGGCAACCCAGAAGGACATACTCTTTATTGCCTATTCGCTCAAGCCGGAGATCGTCCGGCTCTGAGTAGCCTGTTCAACAGTTGGGTACAGTGGCGTTGAAATAGAAATCCAGCATCTCCATCAACGGCCCGGGGGATCGCTGAAGCCGACTGCGCAGGGCTGCACCTTCCCAGCAATTGACCAGGAGTGCTGCCAGTTGTTGTGGGTCAGATTTGTTCGGCAAATCGCCTTGCACAACCGCTAACTCAAGACAGGAACCGATACGCTCTCCAATCACGGCGAGGCAACCGTCAATACGGTGACGAAAGACATCGCTGACACCTGCCAGCTCCTGGCCAAGTCCGCCCAGCATACAACCGAGGTAGCCGTCCTTACTATATTTGTCGCTTGTTGCTTCGAAAAAGTTTCTCACCCTCTGAAGTGGTGGAACCGCCTCTTCGCCGAGACACAAGTCCAGACCCTTATGCACCTCTTCCATGTAGCGGTCAATTACCTGGAGTGCAAAGTCTTCTTTGTTTTTAAAGTGGTGATAGAAAGAGCCTTTGGGTATCCCTGTTTCGGTAAGCAGGGTCTGAATACCAAGGTCGTTGTAACCACGTTCAAGCAATAGATTGAGACCGGCTACGAGTAATCGTTCTTTGGTCTTTAGCATTGACAGTCAGTTCGCTATTAAATACTAATCAAGCATACTCCTTCTTTTTGCCGATTATCTCAAGTAACTTCGGTGGTTCGCATTAGTCAGTGCTGGGATAGCCTCAGTAATACCAGCGAAACACTGTGTCTACAGACAGAAAGTCAATGTCGACTACAACGGTGCTTGAAAAAGGCATCAGGCGGGTTCTTAAGTTTTTATCACCTTCAATTAAATGTGGAATTCAAGGAGTCACCGCCTCGGGACGAATCTCTTTTTGGCGCGTCGTGTAGCGAGATCAGACATGATGAACCCTGATAAAACCAGAGAGATAAAAGTTTGATTTATCCAACTTCCCAGCTAAAACCATCAGTTATTGGGTTTTAATGATAGTGGCAGGTCGGGATGAATATCGCATCGCTATTGTAAAAAAATAGGTCTCTGAAAGTCTTAATGCAAGCTGTTTTTTTTGGCGAACCAGGGGTTTGATGATGTGCTACATGTATTACAACAGATCTTTTTTACAGAACTGACCTGGCAAATTATTGCAGCAAAAAGGTTGGCTTGGGATTGCAGAAGAATTTCTCAATTCTGCGTCAAAAGATATTTGTGTATATCTCATGCCAGGCGGTACGGTTTGCAGGGCACCAAAATAGCGCATAATGGCGTGACTGAATGCTCTATTGTGGTGCATCCGTGCTTCGAGTATACAGACTGAATTACCGTATCTATCAGTATTTGGCGGGGATTTTGAAAGTGGCATTGATGATGCATGTATGAAACTATTGCTCGGCGCAATCTAGAGGATGAGCGGGTTTGATCCCAAAAAATGGGCGTAATGTAAGGATGTCTTTATCGCCTGTGGAGTACTCGTTGAGCTGTTGGATATCATCGCGCCCTCTGAGGGAAGTCCGGCCAGGCTTTCGGCTGGTTTTACTTCTGGAATCAGGCAGTGGCGTAGAAAACTCACCGTAAGTAATGGAGATTAGATAAACGTGAAAAGTAAGTTGGAATATATTTGGCTCGATGGTTACAAGCCAACTCAGAGTCTGCGTAGCAAAACCATGGTTCGCAATAATTTTAGCGGTAAGCTGGAAGATTGTCCGATGTGGTCATTCGATGGTAGCTCCACCGAACAGGCAGAAGGTAACGCCTCCGACTGTCTGCTAAAGCCCGTGATGGTCATCCCTGATCCTGGGCGCAAGAACTCCTTCCTGGTTATGACCGAGGTACTGAATGCCGATGGTACACCGCATGTATCCAACGGTCGCGCCACCATCGAAGATGATGACGATGATTTCTGGTTCGGTTTCGAGCAGGAATATTTTCTCTGGGATCCTGCCACTAACTTGCCACCCGGGTTCCCTCCAGGCGGCTTTCCACCACCTCAGGGTCCATACTACTGCTCAGTCGGTGCACGCAATGCCTACTGTCGTGACCTGATTGAAGAGCATTTTGATTTGTGTCTGGAAGCGGGTCTGAACGTTGAGGGCATCAATGCCGAGGTGGCTGCGGGTCAGTGGGAGTTCCAGATCTTTGCCAAGAGTGCTGCACGTGCCGGAGACGAAATCTGGTTAGCTCGATACCTGCTGGAGCGTACCGCTGAAAAATATGACTATGCTGTCGACTGGCATCCTAAACCCCTGGGAGACACCGACTGGAACGGTTCAGGCATGCATGCCAACTTCTCCAATGGTGCAATGCGTGATTTGGGTGACGAAACCGTGTTTACCAAGATATGTGAGGAGTTCGGCAAGCATATTCCTGAGTGTATCGCCGTCTATGGCGCACACAATGAGCAGCGTCTAACCGGTAAGCACGAAACCCAGTCGATTGACCAGTACAGCTACGGTGTATCTGACCGTGGCGCTTCCATCCGTATACCTATCGGTACTGTGGAAGATGGCTGGAAAGGTCGTCTGGAAGATCGCCGTCCGGCATCTAACGCGGATCCTTACAAGGTCGCTGCCATAATTGTCAAGGTGAGTAAAGAGGCCCTGGCCTGATCCTTATATAAGGCCGAAATGGAAAAACCGGGGCGGGCAACCTCCCCGGTTTTTTGTGCCTGGGTGAATGTGGATCAGAATTAACGCTTGCCGTGTTTCAGATCAGTTGCCCAGTCCAGTTCAAGGGTGCGTAGCACCTCTTCCATTGAGTCCGGTCGATCGACCGGATTCTTGTTAAGGCACTTCAGGGATAAATCTTCCAGGATTTTTGGTACCGGGTATTTGCTGATCTCTGAGGGCTTTGCCGGTTGCTGGTTCTTCACCATGTCCAGGATCTCGTAAGTCATATCGCTATTGAAGGGAGGTTGACCGGTTAACAATTCATAGAGCACGGAGCCCAGGCTGTAGATATCGGTGCTGAAGCTGATATTCGGGTCGCGGTCAATTTGCTCTGGCGACATGTAGCATAGCGTGCCCTGTAGCTTGCCGTGCCCTGTCATGGTTTTATCTGAATCAGTAATCGATGTGCCCTCAACGATATCATCATCCGAGGTGGTTCCGTCCTTGCTCCACACCTTGGCCAGCCCCCAGTCAAGTAACAGGACCTCACCATAAGGGCCGACCAGGATGTTTTCAGGTTTGATGTCACGATGAGCCACACCGTGTGCATGTGCGTAGGCCAGGGCATGGGCAATCTGTTCGATGACTTCAACTAACTGGGTCAGGTCGTATCGTTCACGGTAATCCATGATCTCGCGCAGGGTGTAACCATGAACGAGCTTCATCGTGAAGTAGTAATTTCCCTGATTATCACGACCAAGCTCATAAACAGGCATCGTGTTTGGGTGCTGCAGCATCGCTGAAACCCGGGCTTCGCGCAGCAGGCGTGTATTTTCAATTTCATCATCTTTAAATTCAGGGCGTAATGACTTGTATGCAACCACACGGTTCAGATGCATGTCCTTGCAGGATTTGATCAGTGACTTCCCGCCCTTTGCAATCTCACCAAGGAACATGTAACGGGTATTAGGGTTGAGTTTCTCTGGAAGTGGTTTGTCGGTGTCTTCCAGAAAGACATTACCGTAGTCTTTTGGAGGTTGCTTAAACTTGAGCATCGTGAGTCGCTTCTGTTCACTGATGGAAATAAGTGTAACACTCTTCAGTGAATTGTTTTGGGATAAGATTAATCGCTGACAAGGAGGACTTCTTAAACATTTAATGCCACTATGGGCGTAAAAGAAATATTGATACTGTTGGGTGCTAGAACGATAAAAAGAGCTAGAGAATAAAGTCAGAGTATTGAGATGGAGGCAGTGCTTGAACGAGAAGGCTGGAAAAGCTCCGGAAGGAGCTATCTCGCCAACTTTGTGAAGAGAGGTCGATGCATCGGAAGGCCTGTATTATCCCGCTTATACTGATCGAGACCTTTAGCTTATCGGAGCCTCAGTATCACCAGTAGGGCAGGGGTAGTTTCTTTCGTGGGTAAAGTGGGGAACAGATCAAGCAGAGGATCTGGAACGCATCGTCTCGGGGTGCTTTAAGGTGGACGATTGCCAGAATGGACGACCTCTATAAATCACAAGCTTATTATTTAGACGATAAGCTACAATAATATTGCATATCAATTAGACAAGTCAGCAGTTAATGTCTGAAAAGTCTGTGTAGAAATGCAAATGCACCTATTCTCCAGATCGATATCATGTAGAAAAATGTGAGAAATAAAGACCAGGGAAGTGTTTTGGCCAAAACGCTGACGTGGGCGGTGGGATATATCTTTGCAAAGCAGTGGACGCTCGACTAGATTAGCATGAAAGAACCAGGCGAAAGAAAAAAATGGAATTAAAA
>JANTGN010000127.1 GCA_024762895.1 Thiotrichales bacterium | reverse complement strand
ACCCCGCTCCTGACGGTTCAGGGAGATCACCACCCCACAAAGCTCGGCGCCACTGGCCTCGATGATGTCTACCGATTCCCGGATCGCAGTACCGGCAGTAATGACATCATCAATCACCAGGATCCGCCCCTTGAGTTCTGCACCCACGATCGAGCCCCCTTCACCATGGGCCTTGGCCTCTTTACGATTAAAGGCATAGGGCACATCCCGGTCATGGTGTTCATACAGGGCCACGGCGGTGGCCGCCGCCAGGGGAATACCCTTGTAGGCCGGGCCAAACAGCACATCGAACTCGATGCCGGAATCCACGATGGTCTGGGCGTAATAACGACCCAGCCTGGCCAGCGCAGCACCGGTGTTAAACAGGCCCGCATTGAAGAAATAGGGGCTTACGCGACCGGACTTGAGGGTGAATTCACCAAAACGTAAAACGTCCTGCTGAATGGCAAATTCAAGAAATTCTTTCTGATAGGCTTTCATGATGGTCTCTCGAGTCTAAACATTAATTAAGATTTCGGCTCTTCCAGGGGATCAGGCAATGGCGGCAGCTCGGGCCGCGGACGACGCGGCATATCGATGCGCGACAACATGCCGCCATCGGCGACATACGACTGCCCCGTGGTCCAGCCGCTGGCCTCGGAGGCCAGGAACAGGGCCAGCTCGGCAATATCCTTGCCTTCACCGTAACGCCCCAGGGGCAAATGTGGCATCCAGTCACCGGCTGCCTGCGCCAGGGCCTGCTCGGTTCTTTCCACGGGAACCACGCCGGGCGCAAAGGCATTTACGCGTATGCCATGCTCCGCCCATTCCAGGGCCTGAACGCGGGTCAGCGATTCCAGGCCCGCCTTCGAGGCCGCATAGGCCGAAAAATAAGCCACGCTCTTATGGCCGTGGATGCTGGTGTTATGCAAAATGACGCCGGGCTGACACTGTTCAATCATTCGGCCCGCAATCCTACGACTGAGCAGGTAGGGCGCGCGCAGGTTGATATTGAGGCTGTCATCCCAGTACTCGGCACCCGCATCCAGGGCGCTGGCCTTGAGCACCACACCCGCATTATTGATCAGGACATCGATGCCATCCCAATGCATCCATGCCTCATCTGCCAGTTGATTCAGGGCTGCCTCTGAACGCAGATCGGCCCGTAATACAACTGCCTCACCACCCGCCTGGCTGATGGCCGCAGCGGTCTGTTCAGCGCCCTGTCCCCGGGTCCGATAATGTACGATCACCCTGGCCTGGTGTTCACCAAAGGCCCTGGCAATAGACGCACCCAGGCCGCCGGAGGCACCTGTGATGAGGACACGTTTATTTTTAAGATCTGGGTAACGCACGAGAAGGCGAGTCAATTCCTGATGGATTAAAAATGCCATTTTATCTTATTTATTAACCGAGTTGACGCCTACAATAAATGCATCACTCCTTTTACCGATATGGCTCCTTACAAAGACAATCTATACACTCAGTAATCCGACACTCCAGCCACGCCCCTTTACCCCCGGCCCCCAACCAGTAACAATGCCAGCCATTTGCAACGAAAAGACATTCTAGCCCCATGCGTATAATCAGTTTTAATGCCAACGGCATTCGCGCCGCCGCCCGCAAGGGCTTTTTCGACTGGATGCTCAAGCAGAACGCCGATGTCATTTGCATCCAGGAGACCAAGGCCCAGGAGCATCAGCTGGAAGACGAGATCTTCTGGCCCAAGGGCTATTATTGTTATTACTTCGATGCCGAGCGCAAGGGTTACAGCGGTACGGCCATCTATGCCCGCAGGGAACCGGACGATGTCATCGCCGGCATGGGCGCCGAAGAATTCGATAATGAAGGGCGTTATCTCGAGGCCCACTTCGGTAAACTCGCAGTCGTCTCACTCTATGCCCCCTCGGGTTCATCCAATGAGGACCGCCAGGCCTCCAAGGACCGCTTCCTGGATTTCTTTATGCCCTATCTGCGTGGCCTGCGTCGTAAGCGTCGCGAGTATGTTATCTGCGGTGACTGGAATATCGCCCACAAGGAGATCGACCTGAAAAACTGGAAGGGTAACAAGAAAAACTCTGGCTTCCTGCCCCATGAGCGCGCCTGGATGGACGAGCTGTTCGGCAAGGCCGGCTTTGTCGATGCCTTTCGGGTCGTCAATCAGGAGCCCGATCAGTACACCTGGTGGTCAAATCGTGGACAGGCCTGGGCCAAGAACGTGGGATGGCGTATCGATTATGAAGTGATCACCCCGGGCCTGAAGGATACGGTAAAGGCCGTCAGCATCTACAAGGATGAGCGATTCTCCGATCACGCACCCCTGATCATCGATTACGAGTACGAGTTCCCGGCTTGAAGACACCCGCCCTGAGAAGCTGGAGGGACAGCCTGCGGGTCTATACGCACCCCCGTGTGCTGAGCATGTTCTTCCTGGGCTTTTCGGCGGGCCTGCCCTTTCTCCTGGTCTTCACCACCCTCACGGCCTGGCTGCGTGATGCTGGCCTCAGTCTCACGGTGATCGGTTTTTTCAGCTGGGTGGGCATCACCTATTCCATCAAGGTATTCTGGGCGCCGATCATAGACCATCTGCCGCTGCCGGGCCTCACCCGCCTGCTGGGCAGGCGCCGTGCCTGGATGCTGCTGGCCCAGAGCGGCATCGCTGCAGGCCTGTACGCCATGACCCTGGTCGACCCGGTCTCGCAGACTGCCCTGCTGGCCCTGATTGCCGTGGGTATTGCCTTTTGCTCCGCCACCCAGGACATCGTCATCGATGCCTGGCGCATCGAGGCCGTCGAAGACACCCTGCAGGGCGCGATGGCGGCCACCTATGTAGGAGGCTACCGCACCGCCCTGCTGGTGGCAGGGGCCGGGGCCCTCTATCTGGCGGACATCATCGACTGGAATACCAGCTATCGCGTCATGGCCCTGATGATGCTGGTGGGTATCGTAACCACATTGATCATCCGGGAACCCGAGGTCCGCATCGATGAACAGACCCGCAACATGGAGGCGGAGCTGGAAGCGGAACTGGGCGTCAATCCTGGCGGCGGGCGCAGGCAGCGCTTCAAGGCCTGGTTCAGCGATGCCGTGGTCGCGCCCTTTGTGGATTTCTTCCGCCGTTATACCAGCCATGCCCTGGTGGTCCTGGCCCTCGTCGGGGTCTACAAGCTCAGCGATATCACCATGGGCGCCATGGCCATGCCCTTTTATCTCGATCTCGGGTTCAGCAAGACCGAGATCGCCAGCATCGCTAAGGTCTTCGGTTTCGGCATGACCCTGGCCGGTGCTGCCCTGGGTGGCCTGCTGGTGGCCCGCTTCGGCCTGATGCGCCCCTTGCTGGCCGGTGCCATACTGGTCGCAGCCACCAATCTGTTGTTCGCCACCCTGGCCCTGTCGGGACCAAGCCTGACCCTGCTCACCGTCGTCATCAGCGCCGACAACCTCAGCGGCGGCATCGCCACCGCCGTATTCGTCGCCTACCTGTCCAGCCTCACCAATACGGCCTATACCGCCACCCAGTATGCCCTGTTCAGCTCCCTGATGACGCTGCCCGCCAAGATCCTCAGCGGTATGTCCGGGATTATCGTCGATGCCCAGGGTTATTTTATCTTTTTTGTGTACGCAGCCACCCTGGGGCTTCCGGCGATCGGACTGGTGATCTGGCTCATCCACCACGGTCAGAAACCCAAAACTTGACCCGCATCAAGGTGCCGCGGGATAATTCGAACTAGACTGGTTACAAATAAAAATATTAATATTCAATAAGTTATTAAAATAACAGCAGGTGATTGATTCACGAGGGTGTAACAGGGCCGTAAGAATGCCTGACTATAATCCCCGCCGACCAATCAACCGCCGGACCAAAGGAAATCAGAAGATGACACGCCAGATGACTCGCTTACTGATTAAGTTACATGCGGCTTTACGGAACGAACTCGGGCTGAATGCCCAGATGAGCCTGCTGATCAAGGAGCCCATTTACCGCGAAGAGTTCCTGAGTCGAGCCGAGCTCCTGGGCACGGATGAAATACGCCGACTGGCCAGCCAGATTAGACGCATGGCCCATTGCGCCCCAAATGCCGGGGCGGCTTAAATGATCCAGCTCAATGCATCTGAGCTTCTAATCCTATATATTGCCTTTTTTGATTTTGTTGATTAAGCGTTATGGGCCAGTCAGATCTGAACAATCCGTTCCACGAACTCCTGGGTAAATCTCCGGAGATTCAAACCACCCTGCGTGCGGCACAAATCGTCGCCAGCTCCGATGTCACTGTGCTGATCAGCGGTGAAACGGGCACTGGAAAAGAACTACTGGCCAGGGCACTGCATCTGGGTAGCCCAAGGGCTCACCAGTCCCTGATTAGTATTAACTGCGCTTCGCGGCCGGAAAATACTATTGAATCCGAATTATTCGGCCTGGAACAGAATGAACAGGGCCGCCGGCAGGAAGGACTGGTCCGTCAGGCGGAGAACGGTACCCTGTTCCTGGACGAAATCGCTGACCTCCCCCTGTCTGCTCAGGCACGCCTCCTACAACTCCTGGAACATCAAGAAATCCAGCCCCTGGGATCTGACCAGGTAGAAAAGGTCGATGTCAGGATTATTGCTGCCACACATGGCAATTTATATGAACAGGTAAAGTCGGGGGCCTTTCGAAAAGATCTTTATTACCGACTGGCTGTCGTCCCACTCGACCTTCCTCCGCTCAGAGAACGTCAGGGGGACATTCCCTTACTCTCCAGGCATTTTGTGCAGCTGTTCGCGGGACAGTATGATCTGGATGCGCCCCAGTTGAGTAAGCGGGCCATGCAACATCTGGAACAACATGCCTGGCAGGGGAACGTCCGTGAATTGCGCAATCTGTGTGAGCGCCTGTGTATTTTACTTCCGGGACAGACCATACAACCGGCTAACCTGAATCTGCCCGTCAGCGAACGGGCATCTGAATCTGGCTTCAGATTACCCGCTGGTGGTATTCAACTGGAAAGCCTGGAAAAGGATGCCATCCATCAGGCCCTGGACCTGGCCGGCGGCAATAAGAGCCAGGCCGCCAGACTGCTGGGTATCAGCCGAGATACGCTACTTTATCGGCTGAAGAAATACGCGCTGGGCTGTTAACCCCCGTTTACAACATCCTGGTGAATCAGGGCGTTGCGAACTCCCCTTGCAATACCACCTCGATGAACTGATTGGCGTTCGCAATCCGGTTCCAGTCTCCCGCCCTGGCGATCATTTCAGGGTCAGGATAGCGGACTCGTCGAGCCTGATACCCCCCACTCTCCAGGGTCAGACTGATACGACCCTCTTCAACCGCCGTGTGGGTCTGCATCAGATTACTAAAGCCCACCGAGGGATAAACCGGGGGGGATTCATCCGTATCGAGTATTCTGCATTCAGTCAGGCGCGAATCCGAGGCGGGTAATCGACGGCCCTGCTGACCATCGCCCTGTTCACAATAACGCCCCCAGTGCGCTCGCAGGATGACCGGTCCTGTATAGCCCATCTGCAGTAAATAATTCAAAAGCTGGTTTAACCACTCCACATCATGGTCAGAAAACGGGCGTTGCCCATAAGGAAAATGGCTACTTTGATTCATCATCCACTGTAATGCAGAAACCGAGACCAGCGGCGTACCCACCGGTGGGGACTCCTGTCGGCTTACCTGACTGGTGGTCTCTTCCCAGATGGACAGGTTTTCAGATGGGTTTGAATGCTCACCGAGCATCTCTTTCACATCGCCGAGTCGAAACGTAATCACCAGGAACCCCACAATCACCACAACCAGCATGAGCAACTGGATGATATAAGGACCCAGACCTCTACGCCCCTCATGAATTCGAGACAGGATCAGATCCCGGTTGATCACAAGCTCCTCACCCAGTCTCTGGCCGAGATCCCTGATCCACTTGCGAATCTCGTCCCCTGAGACCTGGGTATCCTGCAGGGACTGCTCCACCTTGGACAAGGCGGCCTGTAATTCTACGGCCGTATCCTGCATCTCACCCATGGCAATGGCATCGAGATGCTCGATATCATCTCGCACCGCCTTTTCATCGATCTCCGGCATACTCAGGGGTTCCTGGTCCGGCAGCAGGTGCATATCTTCAAGGATCTTTTTCAGGCCAACGGGTTCAAGCGTCTTGGGCAGGACGCCTACCGCTCCCAGGGCATGGGCACGACCCACGTGTAGACCGCTTTCCCTGGAGGTATACATCAGTACCGGGATCATGGCGGTCTGGGGATTGCTCTTGATCGCCTTAAGGGCCTGGAAACCATCCATGCCGGGCATCTCGTAATCCATGAAGATGATATGTGGGCTACTCTCGCACAGGTAATCGATGGCCTCGCCGGCGGAGTTCACCACATCGACGTCCAGGCCCTGCTCACGCAACTGTTTCGACATCACCTTGCGGGCCGTTGCCGAGTCATCCACTACCAGTGCACGTTTAGCATACATCGTTGATCTGATTCCCTGTTGGCTCCCTGAAAGAACAGCCTTGCTCACGACGATCAAGACTGTAACACTTAAGCTTATCCTCTGGCGTTCAAGCTGTCTTCCTAAACATGGCCCGACTGATCCGCTTCAACAAGCCCTACGGCGTACTGACCCAGTTCACCGATAAGGAAGGACGTGCCACCCTGGCCGATTATATCGACATTCCACGGGTCTATCCCGCTGGACGCCTGGACCGTGATAGCGAAGGCCTGTTGCTGCTGACAGATGACGGGGCCTGGCAGGAACGTATTGCCGACCCACGTCATAAGATGAGCAAGACCTACTGGGTCCAGGTAGAGGGTTGCCCTACGGACGATGATCTACAACCGCTACGCAAAGGGCTTCAGCTTAAAGATGGCATGACGCGACCGGCCAAGGTGAGGCCTATCCCAGAGCCACAGGGCCTGTGGCCGCGCACCCCACCGATCAGGGAAAGAAAACAGATCCCTGCCTGCTGGTTAGAACTCACTATTACCGAGGGGCGTAATCGCCAGGTTCGACGCATGACGGCCGCCATCGGTTTTCCCACTCTGCGACTCATACGTTACCGAGTGGGTTCATGGACCCTGGATGGACTCGCTTCGGGTGACTGGCAGGCCATGGATCTTCCCGATCTCAAACCGAACAGCACGAAAAGGAAGAAACGATGAACTGGGATCCAATTGCCGATCACATCTCTCAGGCCACAGGACAGGCCTTTAAACCGGAAAGGGTACAAAGCCAGGGCGGTGGTTGTATCAATCAGGCCTACACACTCGCAGAGGGTGAACGGCGTTATTTCGTCAAGCTCAATCATGCCTCTGTGCTGGACATGTTTGAGGCCGAGAGTGAAGGTCTTATGGCATTGGCCGCCCCCGCTGCAATACGAGTGCCTCAGCCTATCTGCAGCGGGATAGCCGGCAAGCAAAGTTACCTGGTCCTTGAGGCCCTTGACCTGACTGGACGATGTGACCCGGCGGCTCTAGGCCATCAACTGGCCACTTTACACCACACCACACAGGCACAGTTTGGCTGGCATCGAGACAACACCATTGGCAGTACCCCACAACACAATCGGCTAAATCATGACTGGGTCGATTTCTGGCGTACACAACG
>JANTGN010000126.1 GCA_024762895.1 Thiotrichales bacterium | reverse complement strand
ACGCCGTTTTTCATGGCAATCTCGCGTGAACGGGTGAGCGTCGAGGCCGGCGTGGAGGGTACATCCATCATCTTCCAGTCGGGGTGAAAGGCGGTAAAATGCATGGGTACATCGGGCCCCAGCTCTTTAACTACCCACCGG
Source organism: Thiotrichales bacterium (assembly GCA_024762895.1). Taxonomy (GTDB): domain Bacteria; phylum Pseudomonadota; class Gammaproteobacteria; order J044; family J044; genus JANTGN01. The sequence continues at coordinate 7,499 of JANTGN010000126.1, read as the reverse complement.
GTCATTTCGTTGATCTCGTCTTCCGAATCATTGTGACCTGGAATGAGTAGGGTGGTGAGTTCCATCCAGGTGTCGGTCTCATGTTTAATATATTTCAGGGTATCTAGCACCGGTTCCAGGTGCCCCCCGCAGATCTTGTAATAAAAGTCGTCGGTGAATCCCTTTAGGTCGACGTTTGCGGCATCCATATGCTGAAAGAACTCCTTGCGTGGTTCTGGGTTGATGTATCCCGCCGTGACGGCAACGGACTGGATGCCGCGTTTATGCGCGGCAATGGCCGTATCGATGGCATATTCCATAAAGATGACCGGATCGTTATAGGTATAGGCGATACTGCGAGCACCCACTCGCTCCGCAGTCTCAGCCAGGGCCTCTGGTGAGGCCTGGTCCATGAGTCGATCCATTTCACGGGATTTACTGATATCCCAGTTCTGGCAGAACTTGCAGGCCAGATTACAGCCTGCGGTGCCAAAGGAGAGCACGGGAGTTCCAGGCAGGAAGTGGTTGAGAGGTTTTTTTTCAATCGGGTCTACGCAAAAACCGCTGGAGCGTCCATAGCTGGTTAGTACGATCTGGTCGTTCTGGTTGGCGCGCACAAAGCATAGGCCCTGCTGACCCTCGTGAAGTTTGCACTCACGCGGGCACAGATCACACTGCACACGACCATCTTCCAGTTTATGCCAGTACTTGGTAGTTACCGTGTCTTTGATCTCGGTCATGTCAATCATCCTTTCGCTGAACTATATACTTTAAGTTTAATACAGGTTGAATAGACTGTTATTGAGAATTCAGGATTTAATCCTGACTTTAAAAAAGATCTTAGTGACCCCACTTACAGGGAAAAGGTGCACGTCGAAGGTACCTCTGAGTGAAAGCTGCCATTTTAAGGAGATCGAGAAATGATCAAAGTTCGCCCCCCTGCAGTAGCAGGCACTTTTTATCCTGGCGATCCGCTGGAGCTGTCTCGTGAACTGGACGGTTTTCTAGCAGCGGTTACAACCCAAGAACATCCCCCCAAGGCACTCATTGCACCTCATGCCGGTTATATCTATTCCGGACCTGTAGCGGCTTCGGTCTATGCTCGGCTAAAGAATGCGACACAACCCATCACTCGTGTGATCCTGCTGGGCCCATCTCATCGAGTCCCCTTTGTGGGACTGGCCGTGCCCAGCGCGGATTATTTCGAGACCCCATTAGGAGAGGTACCCATCGACAGGGCCTCCATCGAACGCATCCTGCCCATGTCACAGGTCTATGAGATGGATGAGGCCCATGCCTATGAGCATAGTCTTGAGGTTCAGATACCCTTCTTGCAAAAGACCCTGGGGCAATTCCAGCTGGTCCCCCTGGTCGTGGGTGATGCGACGGGTGCGGAAGTGGCCGAGGTGCTGGAAGAACTCTGGGGTGGACCTGAGACCCTTATTGTCATTAGTTCCGACCTCAGTCATTACCTGGACTATGAAAGCGCCAGGGGTATCGATTCTGTGACATCGAAGGCGATCGAGACCCTGCATGGTGAGGCGATTGGCCATAACCAGGCCTGTGGGCGCATTCCCGTCCAGGGCCTGTTGATCGAGGCCCGGCTTCATGGGCTGCATGCACAGACGGTCGATTTGCGCAATTCTGGTGATACGGCGGGTCCTAGAGATCGTGTCGTGGGATACGGTGCCTATGCCTTCGAATGAATACAGTGAAGAGGAGCGCAACCTCCTGCTGGAGGTTGCCCGGCGCTCTATACTGCACGGCCTGGAAGAGGGGGGCGCACTGTCCATTGATCTGGATGATTATTCAGAACACCTGTGCGAGGAGCGTGCCAGCTTCGTCACCCTGAATCGCCTGGGTCTGCTCAGGGGATGCATTGGGGCACTGGAGGCCTATCAGCCACTGGTTCGTGATGTGTCGGAACATGCCTGGGCTGCGGCCTTCAGGGATCCGCGCTTTCCATCCCTGCAACGCAATGAGTTTGACGACCTTGAGATCCATATCTCCGTACTCAGTCAGCCTGAGCCGATGAGCTTTAGCGATGAAGAGGACCTGCTGGAACAGATCCGACCGAATATCGACGGCCTGATCATGGAGGACTCGGGGCGTAAGGGGACCTTTCTACCCAGCGTCTGGGAACAGTTGCCGGATCGAAAAGAGTTTCTTGCCCACCTGAAACAGAAGGCAGGTCTGCCCGTCTCTCACTGGTCGAAGTCGCTCAAGATGTGGCGCTATACGACAGAGTCCTTTTCCTGAGCTGACAGCGATGAGTTGATTAGTCGAGTGCCGAGACGACCCGGTTCTTGCCACTCGATTTGGCGCGATACAGTTTTTCATCGGCCAGATCGATAAAATACATTGGATTCTGCCCCGGCTGAGAGACCTCCACACCAATACTGATCGTGATCTTCAGGGGCTCATGGTTACAATCAAACTGACGGGCTTCAATATGCTGACGTAGCTTTTCGGCGGTCAGGTGCCCCTGGTCAATATTGGTATCTGGAAGAAGGATCATAAATTCCTCACCCCCCCAGCGTGAGACGAGGTCGATCTCCCTGACCTGATCCAGAAATGATTGGGCAATCTGCCTGAGTACACAATCACCCACGCCATGGCCCAGGCTGTCATTAATTCTTTTGAAATTATCGATATCTATGAGTAAGACACAGTATGGGCTGTGGGTCCTCTGGTATCGAGTGTTCTCATAATGGAGTTTTTCCAGGGCATAACGTCGGTTGGCCAGACCGGTCAGAAAATCGGTGCGTGAGTCGGTTTCCAGTTTCTCACCCTGGGCGCGTAACTGAACATAGGCGGCATGGCGTAGGTATTCCGTTGCCCAGGAAAACAGCAATACGCTGGACAGTGAGGCAAAATATCGAATCCTGAACTCCATGGAATAATCTGGAATCGACAGGTGCTCCATGGGTTTGAACAGGATGATACCAATCAGGGCCAGCAGGCTGAAGGCCGTAAGCGTACCCAGGCGGTGGCCCTGGATGAAGATCATGAAGGGTAGCAGAGGGTAGACCCAGAGTGGCCCGGTATGATCCACACCCCCGGTGATGATGAGATACACCGAGAGCAGACTGACGACGATGGCATCTACCCAGGAGGCGAGGTTAATGTTCTGACTTCTCTTCAGGTGGAGTATGTTCAGCGCCGTGACGGTAAACAGGAAAAGTAGAAACGCCGCCAGTAGGTATCTTCCCTCGATCAGTGAGACCGAGCCAAATACCAGCATAAAGGCGCAGGCCAGAAAACCGAACAGGTAATAAAGAAACAGGCGGCGGTAGTATTCGATCTCGATAAAGTCACGCTTTTCTTTATCGACCCTGGAAAGAAGTGGCAGCACCCCGGTTCTCTTTTTTGAATGATTAATTGTTAATTATAACTCCCAGCCATGTCTAAAGCGCAGGATGGAATACCCAACATAATATGATGCGGTTAAGGAAGGTTTATTCCGCAGGTTCCGAATAAACATTGCCAGACTGCTAGAGCAGACCACGGATATTGGCCAGGTGGGCGCGTCCGGTTTCCTTGCGTTCTTCGGGGCTTACCTCACGGCGATCATCCCATTCCAGGTGTTCCTCTGGTAGCTCGTTCAGAAATCGGCTGGGCTCACATTCCATCTCCTCACCATAACGCTGACGTTTGGTGGCATAGGTCAGGGCCAGACTCTGCTGTGCCCGGGTAATCCCGACATAGGCGAGGCGCCGTTCTTCCTCGATATTATCTTCTTCCAGGCTGGTCCGATGGGGCAGGAGTTCCTCTTCCATGCCTACCAGGAAGACGTTGGGGAACTCCAGGCCCTTGGCGGCATGCAGGGTCATGAGCTGGACGCCATCAAGATCCTTTTCCTCCTGGTTGCGGTCCAGAATATCCATCAGGCTCATATGGTTGACGAGGTCGCTGAGGGTACGGTCCTCCTCATTGTCTTTGCTGATGCGACCCATCCAGTCGAGGACCTCGGTAACGTTTTCCCAGCGTTTCTGGGCCACCTTTTCGTCCTTGCTGGTTTCGATCAGCCAGGTCTCGTATTCGGTCTCGCGCATCATGCGCCGGGCCGTTCCTACCGGGTCGTCGTCGGCAGTTCGTGCCAGTTCCTGCATCCAGTCGATAAAGGTCTCCAGGCGTTGCCTGGATGCGGCCTTGAGCACCTGCGACAGGCCCATTTCCGAGCTGGCAGCAAACAGGCTGATGTGCCGCTCGTTGGCATACTGGCCCAGTTTTTCCAGTGTGCCGGGCCCGATAGCGCGACGTGGGGTATTGATAATGCGCAGGAAGGCCGCATCATCATCGGGGTTGGCAAGCAGGCGCAGATAGGCCAGGGTGTCCTTGACCTCGGTGCGGTCAAAGAAGGACTGGCCGCCACTGATCTTGTAGGGGATGCTGTTTTCTCGCAGTACCTTTTCAAAAGGGCGTGCCTGGAAGTTGCCGCGGTACAGAATGGCGTAATCTGAGTAATTGCTCTTGGTTTTGAATCGGTGTTTGAGGATCTCAGAAACCACCCTTTCTGCCTCGTGTTCGGCACTCTTACAGGGAATGACACGGAGCAGTTCACCTTCACCCAGGGCGCTCCAGAGGCGTTTCTCGAAATCATGTGGATTGTTGGCAATCAGGTGGTTGGCGCTGGTCAGGATACGTTCAACCGAGCGATAGTTCTGTTCCAGCTTGATCAGCTTAAGCCGGGGGAAGTCCTTTTGCAGGCGTCCCAGGTTCTCGGGTTGTGCGCCACGCCAGGCGTAGATGGACTGGTCATCATCGCCCACGGCGGTAAAGGCGCCGCTGATACCCGCCAGCAGACGCACCAGCTCATACTGGCAGGTATTGGTGTCCTGGTATTCGTCGATCAGCAGGTAGCGTAGTTTTTCCTGCCAGCGCGCGAGGACCTCGGGTTTATCCATGAACAGGTGCACGGGTTCGACGATCAGGTCATCAAAGTCCATGGCGTTATAGGCCCGCAGCATTCGCTGGTAATGGGCATAGAGTTTGGCCTGGGCGAATTCCAGGTCGTTCTGCGCCTGCTTGATGGCCTGATCGGGGCTGATAAAGTCATTCTTCCAGCGCGATATCTGCCAGCGGGCCTGGTCCATGTCCTCGGTGGCCTCGTGGTCCTTGCGTGTGAGTTCCTTGATCAGGGTGGCGGTATCGGCGGCATCGAAGATGGTGAAACCGGGTTTATAGCCAATCTCCTTCAGTTCCTTACGCAGGATATTCAGGCCCAGGTTATGAAAGGTCGAGACCGTCAGCCCCCTGGTTTCCTCTCGGGACAATAATTTACCCACTCGCTCCTTCATCTCCTTGGCGGCCTTGTTGGTGAAGGTGATGGCGGCAATATTCTGTGCATTCATGCCGCATTCGCGAATCAGCCAGGAGATCTTCTGAGTAATCACCCGCGTCTTGCCAGAGCCGGCGCCTGCCAGGACCAGCAGGGGGGTGCCTATATGGGTGGCGGCTTCACGTTGCTGGGGGTTGAGCGTATCCATGGGTATCCAGGGTAGTTTGGCACATATTGTACCTGCCGGAGGGATGCAGGTTTAGTCTTGACATGCAGGGGATATGGGTAAGTCCGGGGATTCGTGACCAGATGCACATAGGATCAATATCAGATGCTATGAATTGATGGCAGGTAATGCGTTGTTAAGATTCGATTAATGGGAGTTAATCCCCTAACATGTATTAAATTACATTTTCCCATTGCCCGGCATGGGATGACCTTAGACCGGAGTAGTTCTCAATGATCCCCAATAAATGTTCGGTTTTACATCAGATAGTCCTAATCTCTATTGGTGCATTTTGTTTGCTTGGGTATCAACTGGCATTTGCTCAGGATGGGGCCGCCGCTCCTAGTCTTAAGGATGTTCTGCAGTCTGAAGATGGAAAAGAGGATAAGGCTGAGACCTCGGAGGGGACTTCGACAAATCCTGCCGTGGTTGCTTCCTTTGACAAACTGGACCGCGAGACGCCACGAAGCAGCGTTCATGGTCTCGCAAAGGCAGTAGAGCAGGGCAATTACGATCTGGCCATGGAGTTTCTGGATACTCGCTATATCCCACCGGAAGTAAAGGCCCTGGGACCTGAGCTGGCAAGGCAGCTCAAGATTATTGCGGAACGCGCGATCTGGGTAGGTGAGGATATTTTTAGCGATAGCCCGGAGGGGCATCCGGATGATGGTCTGCCAGCCTACAGGGATCTGGTGACCAAGCTCGATACCCCGGAAGGCCCTGTTCCCATCTACATGCAACGGGTTCCGGGGGATGAGAAAGGGACTTATATCTGGAAGGTTTCTAATCAGACAGTCGCCCAGTTACCGCGGCTCTATGATCTGTATGGTTATGGGCCGATCGGAGACAAGCTCTCTCAGCTCATTCCTGAGTACAGGATTCTGATGCTGGATCTGTGGCAATGGCTATTGCTAATGGTCATTGTCTTGTTAGCACTTTTACTGGCCTGGCTCATAACGGCGGGGATCAACTATTTTCTGAGGCGCTATCCCTCTCCTCGTTCTTCGCGTATTCAGAAATTTCTATCGGGACCGATTCGTTTTCTGATCACGGTCATTATCTTTCGTGCCAATTTTGAACTGATCGCCCCCTCCATTGAGGTCAAGGCGCTATTCGAAGCAAAGACATTGGTTGTCTTTGCCTTGGCCTGGTTAATCATCGGTATTAGTAACCTTATTATTGGGCGATTAGCCGATCACATGCGAAGAATCGGAAATGAAAATGCAACGGTGTTGCTCAGGCCAGCAGGTACAGCAATAAAGATAGTTATTGTCTTTGTTGCAGCGGTGATCTGGCTCGATAACATGGGTTACAACGTCACCACCATCGTTGCAGGCCTGGGTATCGGTAGTATCGCCATCGCCCTGGCTGCGCAGAAATCACTGGAGAATCTCATCGGTTCGTTCACGCTTTATGCGGCACAGCCTGTGCGAATCGGGGACCTTTGTAAATATGATGGAACATTCGGAGTAGTCGAGGAGATAGGGTTGCGTTCATCTAAGATTAGAACCATGGCGCGCACCGTTAAGCATGTTCCCAATGCCCAATTATCCAGCATAGAAATTGAGAATTATGTAGAGCGTGATAAATCACTCTATAAGCACACCCTGAGGTTACGTATCGACACCACGCCCGATCAGATACGTTATATACTCATCAAGGGACGGGAGATGCTCTATGCCCATCCCATGGTCGATCCTGAGCCTGCGCGTATTCGATTCCTGGAGTTTGGTGAGTCATCCCTCGATTTACAGGTATTCGCCTATATCAAAACCACCGACTTTAATGAATTTTTCGAGGTCACTGAAGACCTGCATCTGCGGTTTATGGATATTATTCATGAGGCGGGCTCTGGTCTGGCTGTACCCACTCGTGTGAACTACATCGAAGACGATGGTAGGCCGGCAGACGAAGCTGGTCGATCCGAGGCGGAGACAATGGTCAGGGACTGGAAGGCTAAGGGTGACTACTACATACCCAGGTTTAGCGAAGAACGAAAAGACGAACTCAGGG
>JANTGN010000125.1 GCA_024762895.1 Thiotrichales bacterium | reverse complement strand
ATTACCTGGGGAGGGTTCGATAATTTCTTTTATCTCTTTACTTATGAAGACTCGAAAGATGCGTATGGCATACCCCATGACATCGTCATGCTGGATGAGATCTTTCGATGCCCCGATGGAACCTACTCTGAAAAGAACCAGTTCTGGAGTAGCTGGAGCCTGCGCGACCTGATCGCAGACACCAGCCCCGAACAACAGGCTCAATTAAGCAAGCGCATCGATGCCCTGAAGAAGATCTATGCAGAGATGTCGGCCATCTACCAGGAGGCAAAGGCCGCAAGCAGAGGTGCCGATGTGCCTCTGAAATAAGCCACCCTTCAGGTACTGCTGCTATACGACTATATAGTGAATAACAGCAGTACCCTGAAGATGTGTAAAACTTTAAAGCAACCGTCTTAATGACAGTTGCTTTTATCTGGATCTCTTAAACAAGCTCTGTAAGCCCCTATCTGGATAGGGCTACAACTGGCCACAGGATGGCAAACAGGATCGGCTGATGAATCATATAGATCAACAGGCTATGCCGTCCGGCAAAGGACAGACCACGTGGAAGTGGATGATCGAAACTGATACTGAGTCTGCGCTGCAGGGTTTCGCTGCGCAGTATGGTCTGGCCGATAAAAATTCCGATTAGCACCACACCAAACCAGGGGATTACCGAGACGTAATCCGCGGCCTTGGGCCTGTGAACCGTGAGCCCGAACCAGTGAATCCAGTACTGATCGAAGAATTCATGTTGATACACCTGATCAAGCAGAATAATCCCTATCCCCAGGACCAGGCTTAGAATGTATCGTCTGACAAACAATAGCCCTAAGACACTGGCAAAAGCGATAAAATGCAGGATGCCAAAGACGATCATGCCTTTGGGATACATGAAGTAACTCATCACTGTGATTGCGATTGCACAGGCAATCAGCCAGCCTAATCGCTGACCATAGCGCTTGAGATTTATACCATTTCGGGTCGCTAGTGCCAGGCTCACACCCACCAGGCCTACAAACAGGCTGACGATCAGGATTCTGAAATTGATCCAGAACGGGTCGTGGTAGATATTTATAGGAACAAGTTTGAAAAAATTCAGGTCGTAAGAAAAATGAAATATAACCATTAGTGCAATAGCAATGCCACGCAGGATATCGATAGTCTGATAACGGGTCGATGCGGTCATGAGTTATTGATACAGCCTGCACAGTTGTGGGCTTTTTTCTGCCATTAATCCAGGTCCCGAGTTATTAGTCACCCCTAACACAAAGGCTCATGGAGGAATAATAAATGAAAACCGCGATTCAATCCTGCTTAATCTGGCATCGGGTCAGGGTAATGAGTCATGAGGGCCGCCTCAACCGCTCCCCCGTCTCCAGATAATAATTCATGGAGTCTTCCCAGAAACTGACTGCCTTCAGAAAGGCCCCTTCGGAAAAACTCTCGATAAAATCATTACCAGACAACGTCGTGCTGGTATAGGTATAGGAAATATCCACATAAGTATTACCCTGTTTCTGAGGCTTAACGGCAATGCTCAACACACAGACCCTGGATTTATGCGTAAAGCGTGTGAATTCCACAATACGTTTTTTAGCGTCATGCTGGGTGACTATCCATATCGTCTCGGCCTCACCCACATTCCGGGTGCTGAACACGGCACCCTTCTCAACCAGGCCGGACTCTGAATAAATCATGTGGCATCTCCAGCCGTCCAGCCACTCGGCCTCACGTACCGGACATAGGAGGGGAAACACCCTCTCAGGTGGGGCTTTGATACTCTGACGATAGGTTCTGGTGACTCTCTGAGCCCTGAAAGCTGTGTTATCCATGGGCCCTCCTGGCTTTAATATCGCTCACATCTGGAAACCACTACCTGGCATGGATACCTAATATAATTCAAACCCAACGGGTAAAACTCGACGCACTTGGTAAAAACAGCATTATTTTAATATCCGCCACATTAAACCATCTTTTAACCAGACCTGGTGGTAGAGGGCTACCCCACTATGGAGTGGTACCAGGTAAAGTAAGACATCGGCACTAAAACCATGCAGGCCCCGTATTACCCCGTTCAGAGCTGCATTATGAATGAGTTGAGGAAAATCCACGGCAGCTAAGACGCTGACACCAACATCGCTCGCACAGGTACCATGGGTATATAGGTGTAACCCTAACGCCAGATCATTCGAGTGATGAACAGGACGAGCGCCGCAAGTGACCAATGTATAATTGAGTGATGTGATCTTAAGAATGGATTTTGATCATATACCAACTCCAGGCATTAGCCTTCCTATGACCAATCTATCAGAGTTATATGACTGTACTATTGTTGCACTTTTACTGAATTAACAAGGTATCCACGATGAATGGAGTGGTGCATATTGATAGACAATCCTGAGAAAAAACAACTGTGTTGACTGCTTCTCTCATTGAAAATGACTCATCTGCCTGGCTAGAGGTAATCCATTGCATATTGAATGACGTCGATGCGCTCCTGGGAATTGGGAATTCCCCTGGCATTTGCCGTCAGGTCTTTAATTCTACGTTGCGCCCAGAGCAGGGTAGCAGTCTCCCCCTGGATATTTCGAAACGTGAAATATTCTGACAGTTCCTCAACCAGGTGCTCTATCCCATCCTGGACCCCATGGTCGGGGCTTTGAATACCAACCCGGCCTTCCTTGAGATCATGGAGGTTTTGCGCAATAAAAATGGCCAGTCGCTTCTCCGCCTCGCCCTTATCCCGATAGGGCCCGAACTGCTTACCTTCTCGGGTATCGAAGTACCACAGACCATTCACAGCATAGAATCGTTTAGTCCTGAAGGGGTTGTGGCTTTCCTCACCAAATCGATTAATGCCCATGATCCCATCTCTATTGTTTAGTCATAAACGCTAAAAATAGCGGAACACACCATCCTGGCTGATTGCTAGTCAGCAATCCAATGATGCCTTCCCTGGGATTATTTGATACCAGGATTAAGCATAGACCAAAATCCTGAAATTTTTTTTTAACCCTAGCCGGTACTGTCCCTGCCCAGTCGAGCCCAGCCAAAAAAATGCCCCAAAATAAGGCATGATTTGACAGGGCCCTGGTCTTGTGACGGAGTTACCCAGCCCCTGTAGCGCGCATAATCAGGCTCACCACAAACCAAATAATCAACACAAAGGCAATGGTCCCGATCAGGCCGGCCGCGATAAACTTGCCGGCAGAGCCCTTGTTAAAATCACGCTCATGGGTCTTGCTGTTTTGCACCCCGAGAAAGGCCATAAAGACGCTTTTCAGGGAATCAATAAACCCTAGCTTGTTAGCCACTATCCACTCCTCCTATCTTCGGCGGGTTCCACTACCCAGGAGCGTGTCCATAATCCCACGCATTAACTGCCGCCCCAGCGAACTACCCATGGAGCGGGCCACGCTCTTCATCATCGCCTCACCGATACTTTGTCGATTTGAACTGCGGACCTTTGTGGGCTTTTGTTTTTCCCTGGCCTTCTGTGCCTGTTCAGCGGCCTCGACCCTGGCCTCTTCTTCGGCCCGTTTTTTCAATAATTCATGTGCCGATTCACGATCGACCTCGACCTCATAACGCCCCTTCATGGGGGAGCGATCGATCACCTGTTGACGTTCTTCATCGGTCAGTGGCCCTATCCTCGATTCGGGTGGTCGAATCAGGATACGTTCAACAGGGGTAGGCCTGCCTTTCATGTCGAGTACCGAGACCAGGGCCTCACCGGTACCCAGTTCGGTAATGACCGATCGCGTATCAAATGCCGGATTCGGCCTGAAGGTCTCCGCCACCGTATTCACCGTTTTTTTATCTTTCGGTGTAAAGGCACGCAGGGCATGCTGCACCCTGGCACCGAGCTGACCCAGGATATCCGCAGGCACATCCAGCGGACTTTGGCTGATAAAATACACCCCGACACCCTTTGAGCGTATCAGGCGCACAACCTGTTCTATCTTATCCAGTAGTGCCCTGGGGGCGCGGTCAAAGATCAGATGCGCCTCATCAAAGAACAACACCAGTTTCGGCTTTTCCTGATCACCCACTTCTGGCAATTGTTCAAACAACTCGGCCAGCAACCAGATCAGGAAGGTGGCATACAGGCGGGGTGATTCGGCCATCAGCCGGGTGACGTCCATAATACTGATTACACCCCTGCCGGAAAAATCGCTCATCATCAGGTCATCCAGACTCAGGGCGGGCTCTCCAAAGAAATGTTCAGCCCCCTGCTCTTCCAGAATCAGCAGACGTCTCTGAATGGCGCCTATACTGCTAGAGGAAATGTTTCCATATTCAAGGCTCAGTTCCCTGCTATTGCCTCCCATCCAGGTCAGCATGCTGCGCAGGTCCTTGAGATCCAGCAACAACAGGCCGTTGTCATCGGCAATGCTGAAGGCACTGTAGAGGACACCCATCTGGGTATCATTGAGTTCGAGCAGGCTGGATAAGAGCAATGGCCCCATGTCTGAGATGGTCGTCCGTACCGGGTGGCCAAACTCCGCAAACAGGTCCCAGAACAGCACCGGGTTGGGCTGAGGATTAAAGGCCTCTATAGAAATTTGTTCGATACGGGACTGGATCTTTTCATTGAGTTGTCCGGACTGGGCCAGACCGGAAAGATCGCCTTTGACATCGGCCATGAATACCGGAACGCCTATGCGAGAAAAACCCTCGGCCAGGACCTGCAGGGTCACGGTCTTACCCGTACCCGTCGCGCCTGCAATCATGCCGTGCCGGTTGGCCATCTTGGCCGATAGACTTACTGTGGACTCCCCATTACCACCAATCAGTACATCCAGGCTCATGTTTCACACCTTTATTATGTTTGACCCTGCCTGCTTATCCCTGTTCTACGGCCGCATGCCCCTTTTTGACATCCAGGAAGTACAGCAACACGCCACCGGAAATAAACAGAACCAGCAGGGAAAGAATCGACAAGCGGGGGCTCTGGGTGAGTATAGCGACCCAACCCATCATCAGTGGCCCGATCACCGCGGCAAACTTACCTAACATATTATAGAAACCAAAGAACTCGGCCGCTTTTTCCGTGGGTATGAGCCGTGCATAAAGTGAGCGACTGAGTGATTGAACCCCGCCCTGGACCAGGCCGATCATGACGGCCAGGCCATAGAACTCCCAGGTCTCATCCATGCGTGAACCCCAGATGGTGATGAAGATATATACGCCAATCCCTACCAGGAGGGCGCGCTTGGTCCCCACCCGCTCACCAAAGAAGCCAAAGAGGATCGCAGCAGGAAAACCAACAAACTGCGTGACCAGCAGGGCGGTGATCAGGTCATTGCTATCAATACCCAGGGCGCGACCATAGTCCACGGCCATACGCACGATCGTATCCAGTCCATCGATATACAACCAGTAGGCCAGTAGGAAATGGGCAACATAACGATAACGACGGATTTCATGAAAGGTATCGACAAACTGCCTGAACCCTTGTCGTACGGTAGCGGCCATGGATAATTCCCGCTTGCCGTCCTTCTCCCTGACCCACAGGAACAGGGGTATACTGAATACCGCCCACCAGATGGCGACTACCAGGAAAGAGAGTCGAACCACATCGGCCGCAGTAGAAAAACCAAAGGCCTCATGATTGATCACAATGGCGACACAGACCGCAAATAAAAGCCCACCACCCAGGTAACCCAGAGAAAAACCCCAGGCCGAGGTACGATCGAGTTGATCCTCATCAGAGACAGAAACCAGCAGGGAATCGTAAAAGATATTCGCCCCCATAAATCCGATCAGGGCCAGGCTGAATAAAAGTAATGCCATCTGCCACTGCCCCTGTGCCACCCAGAACATACCGGCCGTCATGACGATACCGAGCAAGGCAAACCAGGCCAGGAATTTCTTACGCCAGCCACCACTATCGGCAATGGCTCCCAGTACGGGCGCCATCACCACAATAAGCAGACTGGCGAGGGCATTGCCCATTCCGAGATAAAAGGTAATCTCGCTACTCTCGGAACCCTTGGACCAGTAGTCTCGGAAAAACAGCGGAAAAAAACCCGCCATCACCACAGTGGCAAAGGCCGAGTTGGCCCAGTCATACAGCGCCCATGACAGCACGGGCCTGGAGGTCAGTTTCTTCATAGCCGATGAGTCTATAGCAGTCCTGTGCGTATTTCCCGTGTTTCAGCGCTCGAACTTATAAATTATATCCCCGGCCTGATAGCCTGGGGCCGATTCAGCACGGATCTCGATATGATTGGTTAAATCAAAGCGGATACGCATCACGGAGGTGGGATTGAATGCACCCACAAGATAATCTACATAGTATCCGGGAGACAACAGGTTGCCCAGATCCACCCCTGTCCCATTGTCCCCGTTGGCCGAAGAGTCTCCCAGGGCAAAATTGTAATTTGTCCGTGCCCTGCCAAACAAAAGGTAGGACATGGCCTCGCTCTCCGGCATGTAGGGGTTGGAAAAAGTGCTGATCTCGGGTGATCTCAAGCGACCCTGGGCATTCACCCCCACCGTAATATCGTCATAGCGGCGCGATGCCCTGACGCTGAGACCCGGATCATTCACCGGCCCTCCGTCAAAGATAATACGCCCGATGTCGACATTCAGGGCTACCCCAAAGGCTCTGAATTTTCCTTCATTAATGTGCAGGGCACCCTGGCCGACCGTACCCTTGCCCGGGTCATCGGTCACCAACAGATCACCGGCCACCTTTCCGCGCAGACCATAGCCATCAAAGGTCACATCATCTCCGAAGATCAGCTTTACATGACTAAAGATCTGCCAGCGGGTAGAACGTCGGCGTTCCCGCTCTTCCGGCGTCACATCCACAAACACCACATCATTGGAAATCGTCACCGACCCGGGTGGAGCAAATGACTTCATCCTGACCTTCGGTATCAATACCTGGCCGGTGATATCCATCCTGTGTGCCTGGGTCCTGATCTGAAGATCCGGCGATACCCAGGCCTGGACATCTTCAAGATTCGCCAGCTGAAAATCTTCTCCCCTGATCTTCAGACTGGCCGGCCAGCCCAGTTCGGGCGCCAGATGCATAGTGCCATCCAGTTCCAGGAATCTGTCACCTGAATATACCTTACCCTGAAGCCTGATATGCTCCTTGTCGGCCTTACTCAGCTGTACATTGGCATCCTTCAGGGTGATGCCCAGAGCAGGGATTTCTGCCAGACCATCACGCAGTACGGCCCGGCCGGAAAACTCGGGACGTTGGGGCGAACCGGCCAAATCCAGATGCGCTAACAGCTCACCGGAAATCTCACCCAGGTCGGGGTAGAACATCCTTATGACATCCAGATCCTTGAGATTGATATCGGCCCGCCCCCTGATCGGTTTGTGTAATGCCTTTTCCCATTCACAACCCAGGGGCGGCAGTTGAAAATTACCCGATAATTCTTCTTCATCGGAGATATCCACCTTGAGCCGGGCCTCCAGCGACTGACACGAATGTTCGACCTGAATCCGCGCCGAGCGATATTCAATGACGGGATATTCTTTTTGGGCGCTCTGGATACGTACCCCGCCTGATCCCAGGTCAAGGGCCACCCTGGCATCATTGATCTTATTCGCCGTGGCCTGCATTGCCGCCGAACCACTGACCTTGCCATCGAGCTGGATCTCATCACGAAACAGGGGATGCAATAAGGCCAGTGGGGCCTGATCAAGCGTAATCTCCGCCTCCCATTGAAGCCCACGGTTGGCCC
>JANTGN010000124.1 GCA_024762895.1 Thiotrichales bacterium | reverse complement strand
AATTTATTAGGAAATGATGAGGATCGAATATGATCTGGAAGTAATAAGGAGATACGACATGAAAGATTATATGGGCAGTATCATGCTCAGTGGGTTACTGGCATTGAGTCTATCGGGCGGTGTATTGGCTGATGGGCAGCTTGATAAAGAGACCCTGGAAACCTTGATAAAGGGCAATACGATCGAGGGAATGATATTGAAATGGAAATCCTCCTATAAAACCTATTTTGATCCGTCCGGGAAATATGGTCGCATCGATAGTAAAAACAATAAAGAGGGTGGGGTATGGAAGGTTGAAAAAGATGGCTCATTGACCATGGTGGGTCGGAAGGAAAAAAGGAGAATCATCAAACAGCGTGATGATGGGGGTTATGATGTCTATAACCACAAGGGACAGGTTACTTGGACTATCGACAAGATAACGCCGGGGAATCCTTATAACCTGGAACCACCCGACACCCCACCCGTGCGTTTCGGAAAATAGTCGGTCAAAAGTACTCTAAATCGTTTGCCAGGGGAGGGTAGAAGAAATGTTCATAGCATTAGAAGCATGACGCCCAATCTTTTCACCGTTAAAGATTGAGCATTAGGGCACAATGCCCACCGATGAAATTTTAGAGTATCCATTGAGTTTGAAATTCCGGCAAGGCGTTTTAAGCAATGGTCGTTCCTGTATAGTAGGAAGCTATTGCCCCTTAATGATCCCATAATTAACTGGTTACTTTATTAAGTTCTCACCAGCAGGTTAAACAGATCAATCGCAGTGCACCACCTGATAAGCAGATTCGTATGGGGCCGTGATTTTAATTTCACGGTGATTCTCCCTGGCCCTGCATAGTTGAAATAATGGCTCAGATGCATAGGGTGATATGATCATTTTAGCCTTGTCGTTAGTGCCTGGCTCTATTCTTGCCATTAATGTCGTATTTTTAGATGTCAATGCGATAACGGCAGCTGGAGATTTTTTGGGTGTAAGGTCAGCACCATTGGGATCGATTCCCGCTACTAGTGCTAGATCGACTATACCTTTTTTAAGATCATTTATACCATGTGATAGCACAGCAATGCCCGCTTCACTTCCTCCCACCAGGGTCAGACATGGTCCTTGAATCCCGGTTTCGGTAGCGGCATGAGCAGCCATAGCGCTTGCCAGGGTCCATGGAAAATCTCGGGGATTCACAAGATCCACGCCTTCCTTTATGGCCTGACGCCAGAAATCCACTGATACATCAACCGCTGCATCGCTGGTTGCGGTATAAAGACCAACCCTGGAGAGTTCAACATCATCCGCAAAAAGGAGTGTTATTACTTTTATTAGCCAGTCTGCTGCAGACTGGCTGTTCCCGTGCTCAATATCATCCTGGAACCTGTGTCCCTGCCAGTAAATATTCATGAGGCCTCCAGTACCAGGGCGGAATTCAAACCACCAAAGCCATAGCCGCAATTGAGTGCGAACCTCAAATTATCAACATCGCGTGGCCGATTAAAAACATCCAGATGAAACTCCGGATCACTCTCCAGAAGATTAACCGTGGGGAGAAGACATTGATGTTGTAAGGTAGATACAGCAGCAACTGCCTCAACTGCTGTTGCCGCCCCCATGGAATGACCCAGAGCACCTTTAATGGCGCTTACTGCGGGGGCATCTTCACCAAATACCTGGTGGATCGCTTTTGCTTCAGCAGCATCTGAGGCGCGGGTGCCGCTGCCATGAGCGCAGATCCAGTCAATTTTTCCTGGTTGTAATCCTGCTTGTGTAAGGGCACTGATCATTGCCCTGGCCATCCCTTTACCGTCAGGAGAAGGTGCAGTGGGATGATAGGCGTCACAGGACAGACCTAAAGACACAATTCTTGCTAAAGGGCGTGCGCCACGATCCAGTGCATCTTCTTTTCGCTCAAGTAATAAAAAAGCCGCAGCCTCACCCAGTTGCATTCCACTGCGCTGACGATCAAATGGCCGACATAATTCACTGGACATGGCGCGACTTCGACTGAAACCAGCAAGGGCGATTCTTGATAAGGGCTCAACACCTCCAGCAAGGGCATAGTCGATTTGCCCTGAAGCAATCGCCTGTGTGGCAGCCCCAATGGCATAGTTGCCTGCTGCGCAGGCGGTGGCATAGGCACGGACTGGACCTTGTAAACCGAGTGCATCGTGTACTGCCTGTGGGAAAGCCTTGGCTGTTGCCTGCGATAAATTGGATCCTTTTCCGGCGGCTGCCTGTTCGAAGGCAATGCTCTCCCCCATCGTTGTGCCGGCGAAGACTCCCAGGATTCCTTCAGGAACCAGCGCACCGTTGGTCAGTGCATGACGAGCAGCAGCAACTGCCATGCGGCTGCCGCGAAAAGCATCCTCGCCAGCTATGCTGGTTACTCGTGCTGCCAGGGGAGTACGGAAGCCTTCGTCTGCCAGGTCATCCCAATAACGTACCGCCGACTTTCCAGCCAGCAGATCCTGCCAAAGTGAATCGAGATCATCACCTAGTGGGGTTACTACTCCCATTCCGGTAACAACTACATCACTATCACTCAATTGTGGATCCATCGAGATCTATGCTCTCCGATCCAACATACGAGCCTGCACATAATCGATTACCTTACCCACTGTATCTAAACTGTTAAAATCATCATCAGGCACATGCACTCTATAACGTGCCTCAGCACGTGCCACAAATTCGACAATATCCAGTGAATCCAGTCCCAAGTCTTCCTTGAACAGGGCGTCTTCTGTCATCCGTTTTACAGCATCGTTTTTTTTCATGTCTAGTAATTCATCATGTAGTGCAGAAAACACCTCATCACGCGGTAAGATATTCATCATCGGTTCCTATCTGTTGTGCTTGATGATAAGCATTAGGTGCTGCGACCAATGGAGCCATCGGGTCACCAATTATTCTGTAACTACTGAGTGCATTGTCTGATGTTGGCATCGCTTTCACAATTAATTCTCCCAGTGTTGCAGCCCCTTGATTAATCGCTTGGCACAACCCCAGGGCCCAACGAGTGTTGTCCGCATGCAGGGTGGCTTTTACAGCGCCAAAACTTCCCGCAGTCTTGCCTAGCAATGGCAGGGCCTCAGAAAAAGATAAACCCGTTCGCTTACGGCTTGCAGTGGAACAGCATAGGGATAATAATGCTCCCAGTGGTTCTCCGGTACCCGTGTTGAAATGATGTGCGCGCGTCCCATGGTATCCAACCCAGCCAACGGGCCGGCCATGTCCTACGTAGAATGCAGCTGCCAGGCCGCATTCCAGCCCCTGAATCAAATCATCGCGTATTAACTGATCCGCAGCCCAGCTGAATACTGCGTTTTCTTCCCGTCTTCCATCAAGCAAATCTTCGATTCTGTGCGCTAGATTCAGATACTTAGGATTCCATTGACTAAGGACAGCCATCGCCGTTTGATTTGACTCTGCAAGTCGTTGATGGACCTGTGCTGATGCCTCGGCAAATGTTTTTAGAGAGACCATATCCACCTCGGGCAGCCAACTCACTGGTACCCAGCGGCCATCCAGGCTTTCTATCACTGGTCCGGGAAGAACGGTGCGGGGTGAGCGCTTTCGTGCGCCAACCAGTAATAGCGCATCAGTCTGTGAAACGAGTTGCCTCAACAGCGGCCATTCTGGAACCTCGCTCTGAGTTTCGATGATCTGTAGTAGAAATCGTTGACGATATTTCTCAAGTAAAGGTTCAAGCGCAGTGAGAGCCATTGAAGAGGCAACAACCGTAATACGCATCAGTCATGCACCGCTGCTACAAACGGATCCCATGCACTGGTATCCAGGCCATCCTTCAGGCGACAGTAATAGTCTGCTACGATATCCCCCTGCTGTTCAGGATTGTAATCATCAAAGGTCTGGCCAGCTGCATGGGCAGCCTGTAATGCTGCCTCTTTAGTAGGATGGCCGTCGCTATAATCGTATCCCTCTGTATTTTGTGCATAAATGGCGTGCCCCATGTAGAAGGGGCCAACATTCTCACCCTGCCACACATGGGTAAGCTCATGCATTAGCCAGTCGAAGGTTCCACTGGAACAGGGCGAACCCTGTGCTAACACCGTTCCAGTAGGGAAGTGAATAATACGCATAGTACCCAGGCCGTTGGGATTACCCTGGGCCCAGCTGGTCAGATCGGATAGCCATGAACCGATATGTACATGGATTTGATCATAGGGCAGGCTGTCACCAAATACGATCTGTGCCTCTGTACGCTCCTCATTCGTCAGTGAGCGGAAGATACCGAGAATTTCCAGTAGCACACCCGCAGCAAGGAATACTGCGCCAACACTTATCTGTAAGGCGCCGTTGAGAATGTCCTCTGCGGATTCGCCGATTTCATGAAGGGTTTCGATGATTTCCCGAGTGGCATCCTCTGTTGGCTGAACAAAGGCGGCATCTACAATCTCGGCCACGGTATTGCCTAGTTCACGCAGGGCGCGAACCACGTTCACCAGGGCATCGTGTGGGTGCTGAATGGTATCTGAGAGGATCTCGGCAAGGGTGACGCCGAGCTCGAGGAGGGCTGCAACTACCTCCTTGACTGCCTGTAAGGAACGACTAGCCGCCCAGGTAAGAAAATCAGCTACGGCACGCCCGGCATTGAAGGCACCCCTGACGATATATTTGATGCCTTCGAGAAAATCATGTTCAAGATAGGAAAGAACGTAACTAACTGAATTACCGACACGTACAGTGGCCTCGCCCAGTAGTTCCAGAGCAGCATTACCAGCTGCCTGGGCCCATTCTATTACCTCATGTAATGCGGTTCCTATGTCTTCAATGACTTCAAGGATTCTGTCAAAGATAGCGCCGCCTTTCTCCATTGCCCAGTCAAGGACTTCGGTAACACTTCGTTTGACATAGCGAATCGCCAGTACAACTTCTCGCCACAGGCCCGAAGCCAGATCCTCACCACGATCGATAAGCCACTCAAGCGCATCGCCAACTGGCCCCAGAGCCTGCAGTATTCCGTTGACTATCTTGCGCAATACAAAATAACTTTTTGCCACTACAGCTTCCAGCATCTCGACAACAGTTACGCCAACCTCAAGGGCTGCCTCGATAAAACGAGCTGCTGATCGATAGGTAAACTCGATCATAGAGAGTGTAATCTCAGCCACCGTTTTACCCAGAGCTATAGCTGCCTTGATCACCTCCTGAAGCAGGTCAATAGCAATATTAGCGACATCCTTAAGGACATTGATCAGGCTTTTTCCAAGTCTGAAAGCAGCATCAACGATTTTCTGGATCGCTGCGATGCTATGTTGTGCGAGGCTGATCACCATATCTGCCAGGGTTTGCCCAGCTGTCAGCAGGCCATCAACTATCTTTGAAACTGCCTCAATTGCAGCATCTGCTACATAGGCCATGAAGTCGGATAGTGCAGTACCGATATTAGCCGCTGCTCGTGCTACTTCTTTAAGCAGATCTGCTCCCGAGGCGATAACCTCATCAAAAAGGTCCTTGAGTGTGTGGCCTAATTCACTGAAGGCACGTACAACGGCATCAAGTAAGGCAGAAGGCCGGGTGACCAGAGTTACCAGGATGTCGCCAATAGCCTTACCCAAAGCGAGCAGGGCACTCACAGTATTACGTATCAGAGTAGCGCCAAACTGCAGTGCCTGTTCCAGAATATTTCCAATGGATTTTCCAATTGCAATTAGCGCCTCAACACCTCGACGCACTATGTCGTAGGCCTTGGCCGCCATCCATTCAAGCAACTCCCATAACTGGCGACCCAGTTGATCAATAGCTTTAAGCACGGTAACCAGGGCATCCCTGGCCAGTTCAAATGCTGCTTCAAGTACCTCGAACATTGCTTTGCCAATGTCTTCAAGGCCCTGTACGATTTTTTTTACAATTTCATAGCCGGCAATGACAGCATTTTCTAACAATTCGAAGATTGTCTTGCCGGCCTCAATTAAAGCGCGTACCAGGTCTGCAACTTCTTCAGCTATCCAGTTGACGATATCAACAATGGCTTCAGCAATAGATTCTACAGCATCGATGATGGCATCGACGACGGCTGTGACGGCATCTGAAATTGCATCAGCGACATCTTCAAAAAATTCCACGACAGCAGCATCATGCTGATCGTCATTGGCGGCAGTGGCTCCCGAAGTTTCAAGGCTGCGCATTTCATGACCGGCATCTCGTAACCATTTCAGGACCTCTCCAACTGCCGCACGATCCTTTTCTCCATTATCCTGGATAACGAAGTCTTTCATCAGGGTATGACCCTGTTGACGCGGTAATTGGCTTATAGCATGGACAACACCGCGTGCCTGCCCTGCGCGTCTAAAACCTTCAATCATTGCCTTGCGTTCTGCCTGTGGCATGAGCGCAGTGCGCTGAAACAATTCTCTATTTTGCAAGGGGTCAGATAAAGTGACGGCATAAGCCTCGGCGAGACGAACCGCGCTGGTCCTGTCTCCGCGATACATTTCGCGAAAGGCTGGGGCCAGTTCAATAGAATGGAAATCAGTGCTTTTTAGACGTTCTGCAACCTGCTCGCGATTTTTAAGTGAGACACCACTTAATGACGAAATTATGCGGTTCATAGTCCCTCCTAGCCATATTTTTTATGGAGATTTCCCTATAATGAACGCTTCCTTGTATTCTGATTTACTTGTAAGGAGTGTGCTCGGATTATAAAGGGTGCTTCTCCGCTTAATAAAAATCTCTAATGATGCCAATCTAATAGTATTTAGAAACTTTATGCTGGGTTGTTGATCATTATTTTTCTTAAACTTGGTAATAGTCTGATGAAGATATTATCGACAGGATATATAGATGCTGATCTAAGATTTAGCAATAGAGAAAATTAACAAAAATGGTTTGAATGTGTTAGAGGTCGGTTTTTGATGCCTACTTGGAAAGGTGGCGTTGGTGGCATTATTTTTTAACGAATTTGTAATGTTCGAGAATATTCCTGTTCAGTGGGTCTGTCAGTGATGATTGCCAGTAGAAATAATGATCGAATAGTCTAAGGCCAGTTACTAGTTTCTTAATATGAAACCAGTAGACATAAAAAAAGTAGGGTTGTATCATAATCGTCAAAGCCTGAATTAAGTTAATTGTCTGGGCGCTGGATTTATTACGCAAGGAGGCCTTTCTATGGTCAGGGTAAGGGTTCCAAATTCCCTCTTAATTCTATTCTTTACCAGTTTTGGTCTGCTTGCCTGTACTACGCCAGGAACTTCAATGGGTCCTGGTGCCCAGGATAATCCCCTCTATGATTCTGATCGTGGAGCGGTACTCGAGGACCGAGATGGAGACGGAGTGCCCGACCTGACGGAGACGCTAGCCGGTAGTGATGTAAATGATGCATCCGATACGCCAAAAAATCGTATCGATAAGGTTGCCGAAGAATTTATAAACCAGAAGATACCTCGTGCACCCACACAGGGGGTGTGCCTCAGCAACTACGTGCAATTTGGCCCACTATGTATCTGGGGGAGTGCTCAGGCCTTTGAATGGCGCTACGATGATGCCTCGAACCTTTGCAAATTACTCGGCGGCCACTTCCAGGTTTCCAATCCTCGAGTGGCAAATTACGAAGATCTTTTTCATATCTATCGCTGGTACTCAAGCGATGCGTATCGTTATAACCCAAAGGGTAAGTGGATCGGAAATATAGTGGGGGATAACAAGGTGCTTTGCGGTAACCGTAACGTGACCTATTCGAGCGATCCTGACCGTTATGACTTTGAGGGTGTCTGCAGCAAGGGT